>JBGQJX010000410.1:0-3997 GCA_041499255.1 Ktedonobacteraceae bacterium
AGAAGAGGTCATCAAAGACCATCCAGTGTTGTTAAACCGCGCGCCAACATTGCACCGTCTTGGTATTCAGGCCTTCGAGGCGATATTGGTAGAGGGCAGCGCCATACAACTGCACCCGCTGGTCTGTTCAGCATTCAACGCAGACTTTGACGGTGACCAGATGGCAGTGCACGTGCCACTCTCAGATAAAGCACAGGATGAGGCACGCCAGTTGATGCTCTCGACGCGCAATCTGCTTGCTCCTGGTACAGGTGATCCATCCATCGGCGCTAGCCAGGATATGGTGCTGGGCTGCTTCTATCTGACGCAGGAACGTCCAGATCAGAAGGGTGAGAATCGCATCTTTACTGACGTGACCGAAGCGCTGCTAGCCTACCAGCATGGCGTTATCGCTCTACAGGCGCCCATCGAGGTACGCCTGGGTGATGTCGATGTCTATGACAATCCTCCACCCGACAAGGCAATTATGCATGCAAATGGGAAGAGGGTCAGGACAACCGTTGGGCGCATCATCTTCAACCAGGCCCTCCCAGAGCGCCTGCGCTACAAGAACTACGCCATGAAGAAAGAGAACCTGAGACAGGTGATCGGCGAATGCTTCAAGGAGTATGGACGCGCTAAAACGGCTGAACTGGCAGATGAAATCAAGCGACTTGGTTTCACATATGCGACGAAGGCTGGCGCAACTATCGCCATCAGCGATGTCAAGGTGCCTGCCGGGAAGCAGGAAGAGCTTGCTAAAGCAGACGCCAAGATCGTTGAACTGGAAGAGCAATACCGCGATGGTCTGATCACAGACCATGAGAAATATCAGCAGACGGTTGATGTCTGGAACGAAGCGACCGACAATGTAACCAGGATGGTTGAGGCTACACTCGATCCCTTTGGTTCCATTTACACTATCGCCAAGTCGGGTGCGACCAAAGCAAAGTTCCAGCAGATTCGTCAATTGTCAGGTATGCGTGGCTTGATGGCAAGCCCGTCGGGACGCATCATCGATGTGCCAATTCGTGGGAACTTCCGTGAGGGCTTGAGCGTGTTGGAGTACTTTATCAGTAGCCACGGCGCTCGTAAGGGACTTGCCGACACTGCCTTGCGTACAGCGGAGTCTGGCTACCTGACACGCCGCTTAATCGATGTCGCACAGGATGTCATTGTCAACGATGAAGACTGTGGAACGACTGACGGAATTCTCATCACCGAGGCCGACTGTAAAGAAATGATGTTGCCGGACATTCGCAGCCGCCTGATTGGCCGTGTGCTGGCAGAATCTATTCCCGGTTTTGAGCATATCGCTCCAGGCGATGAGCTGACTGACGAGCAGGTCGATGAGATTGTCAGCGCGGGCGTTAAAGCTGTGCGCGTACGTTCAGTGCTTGCTTGTCTGGCACATCGTGGCGTCTGTCGCAAGTGCTATGGACGTGACCTGGCAGCGAATTCTCTGGTTAAAATTGGCGCTGCGGTAGGTATTATCGCGGCCCAATCAATCGGTGAACCAGGTACGCAGTTGACCATGCGTACCTTCCATACAGGTGGTATCGCAGGAGCGCAGGGCGACATTACACAGGGCCTGCCGCGTGTGGAAGAACTCTTTGAGGCACGTGTGCCGAAAGACAAGGCGGAAATTAGCGAGATCGACGGTGTCGTTGAAGTCGTGAAGGATCCAAATACCAATGTTCGCACGGTACGTGTTGTCTCCTCGAACGTCTTCTTTGATGAGTACCCGCTGCCAGCAGGTGGTCAGATGCTTGTCAATGACAGGGATCATATACAAAAAGATCAGATCATTGCTATGATGCCTGCTGAGAATGGCAACGAGCCAATACCAGTCATGGCCCGTACGGAGGGTGAACTAAACATCAATGCAGATGGCATGTTGGCCATTCGCTTTGAGGAGCGCGAGGAGCGATCGTATCCCATCCCTGCTGCGCGCAATATTGTGGTATCCGATGGTCAGAAGATTCAGGCAGGCACTCCTATCACCGGCGGTCAGCGCGACCCACAGGATGTTTTGCGTATCCAGGGACGAGATGCTGTACAGATGTACGTGGTCAAAGAAGTGCAGCGCGTATATCGTAACACTGGTGTCTATATCAGCGATAAGCATATCGAGGTTATCATTCGCCAGATGTTGCGCCGCGTGAAAGTGGAAGAACCTGGAGATACAGAAATGTTGCCAAATGATCTCGTAGATCGTTTTGTCTATGCGGATACCAATGCTCGTGTATTGGCGGAAGGTGGAGAACCGGCTACCGCACAAACAGTGCTCTTAGGCGTCACCAAAGCCTCGCTTAACACTGATAGTTTCCTGGCTGCGGCGTCCTTCCAGGAGACAACCCGTGTGCTGACAGAGGCCGCAATTGAGGCCCGGACAGATCATCTGGTCGGTCTCAAAGAGAACGTGATTATTGGTAAACTCATACCTGCTGGCTCTGGCATAGCGCAACGTCGCCGCGAGCAGATCGCGCGCCAGCAGGCTGCAGCGGCTCGACTGGCGGCAACAAATGCGGCCTCTATGGCCGGTGTTGGCGCTGGTACTGTTGGTATAGGGGTTAGTACTCTTGGAAATCCATCACTGCACACTCTTGACAGTTTGGGTGAGGAATGATACTATAGAAACCCGCACGTACGTAATGTAGAGGCGCAGATTAATGTGCCCTTGTGAGGATAAAAAGAGGATAGGGAGAATCGTTCATTGCCGACGATCAATCAATTGGTCCGCAAGGGCCGATCAAACAAAGAGAGACGGTCTAAAGCTCCAGCGTTATTGTATTCGTACAATGCGTTGAAGAACCGGACTTCCCGCCTGCGTGGGTCTCCACAAAAACGTGGCGTTTGCACCCAGGTGCGTACAATGACGCCCAAAAAGCCGAATTCGGCAATGCGTAAGATTGCTCGCGTTCGTTTGACAAACCAGATGGAAGTAACTGCTTACATTCCTGGTGAAGGGCATAATCTACAAGAACACTCAGTGGTTCTCATTCGTGGTGGACGCGTAAAGGATTTACCGAGCGTGCGCTACCACATCGTTAGAGGAACACTGGATAGTGATGGTGTCGCAAAGAGACGCCAGGGTCGCTCAAGGTATGGAGCCAAGCGGCCGAAGCCCGGGCAGGCTGCGGCGGCTAAGGGCGGCAAAAAGTAGGGGCCGATTTATCGTGCCCACCGCCGATTTATCGGCCTTCGGTGGACAGATGAATAAGTTAAAAAGCGTTATTGCGCCCAACCCTGATGGTCAAGAAAAATAGAGTGCATTCATTGCACCAAAACCGATACCACCTGAAATGTTCAGGCAGGTCGGACTATCACACGTCATCGCGAAAAGACGATTATGCGAGGATATTGAATGAACAAATGTCGTGTTCTCGTCCTTTCGCAGTGAGAGTCGAGTGACCTCCATTTTCATGGATAGGCACCCGCGTGTAGGCGTCCGATAGAGATTGTAAGGTTTATCCCTACAATTGAATCGACGCCTTTTCTGGTGTCTGTTATCATCTATCCCATACAAGTTGTGGGAGCTTGTGAAAATCAAGCGCGCGTTGATGAAAAGGAACATTTCTCCAGAACGCAAGGGAAAGTTCCAGCAGTCAGATACTAGAGAAGCTCAAGCTCCTAATAGTGGGAGCTGAAGAGAACCTAGCAAGTTCGTTGATGAGGAGGCAGACTGTGCCAAGACGCAAAAGAGTCGTGCGGCGGCCAGATGTACCGGATGCAAAGTACAAGAGCCGCAATGTGGCTCGCTTCACCAGTAAATTGATGTTAGATGGGAAGCGTAGCCTGGCTGAGCGCATCATTTACGATGCGTTTGATGCTATTGAAGCGAAGCAGAAGCGGCCCCCGCTGGATGTATTCGAGCAGGCCCTGAAGAATGCAACGCCTACAGTTGAAGTAAAGCCTCGCCGTGTCGGTGGTTCAACTTATCAAGTTCCGATAGATGTTCGCCGGGATCGTGGAAATGCATTGGCGATGCGCTGGCTGATTAAGTCTGCGCGTGGCC
>JBGQJX010000411.1:0-3996 GCA_041499255.1 Ktedonobacteraceae bacterium
GAGACAGGGATGTGCTTTGATGTTGAGACTGGTTCTGGCCACCACGTGATACTCGACGCGGCTGAGCACAATGGAGGGCAGGATAACGGGCCTCGTCCAATGGAAATGCTGCTGGTAGCCCTGGCAAGCTGTGCTGGCATGGATATCATTGGTATCCTGCGGAAGAAGCGCCAGGACATTACGAAATACGAGGTACGTGTTCACGGGGAACGTGTGGAAGAGCATCCGAGGGTCTTTGTCTATATCACTGTCGAGCATATCTTTACGGGTCATAATATTCGGCCAGAGGCGGTGGAACGCGCCATTGATCTAACCGAGGAGCGCTATTGTGGCGCGAGCGCCATGCTTGGGAAAGCAGCAACAGTCAAGCATACATTCAACATTATTGAGGAAGGGGAGATTCCTTCACCGGCGTGATGGCGATGGCCGGGCCGCACTGAGAGAGACAAGAGTCTTTCTCAGTGCGGTGGTGCGTTTAAATGTCGCCGTGTGTGTCGAAGGTGCGCGTTCCCCAGTTATCGAAGGGGTCCTGGCTTGCCGGCGCGGGGATGTACTCCGTTGCCAGCCAGATATCGGCGCCGTTAGGGTCAAGCGCTGCCGCCGAGTAATCTCCCTAGCGAGGAGTGCCGATCACGGCTAACTCACAATATAGAGCCAGCTCAAAGGGACGCGATCCAGGGGCTCTATGGCGATTCTTTCGCCATTGATCGTCACCTCGTGGGTAGTTGGGTGAACGCAGACGGAGGGCGTTGCGTCATTGTAGAGCATATTTTTCTTGCCCACGGTGCGTGTCTGCTGTACCGGCTGAATCTGGCGGACGCTCCTCAGGTGCTTGTTTCAACTCTTGTTTGTCATAACGGTTCAGCTTCGTGGAGGGGAGAATTATTCCGTGAGGAGGCGAGGGAATGGTGGTCGTTCAATTTATGGTTTCTGACAATTTAGATTAACAGTGGTTGAGCGAAAGGAGCATCATGGACATTGGCGGGAGTAAGGTGGCCCACAGACCCTGCTCGCCCATATCTCTGCCCGCTGGGACATCGAAGTCCTGTTCGGCGATGGCAAAGAGGAACTGGGCCTGGATCACTACCAACTGATGAGTGCGCGCGCCATCGTGCGCTGCTGGACGCTGGCGCTGCTGACCTATGTCTGCCTGGAGGAAGAGCGTCACCGCTTGCAAACGCAGTGGCAACGCCCCGTCACGATAGGCGAGGCACGACCTGGATTACTCCCCTGTGAACTTCTTCAGCCCCTGCCACCAGTCGCTTGGCTCGACACGTAGACACTCATCAGCCAGCCTCCTGGCAACTTCTGTTTTGAGTGATGCACGGCAACCGTTTATCCAGTCCTGTACGTCGGCGTACCCCTGCACTTGGTACTCGCGTGCTTGTAGCAGGCATTCAAGGCGATCGGCATCATGCGCGATACCCGCTTCCTTAGATGTTGTCAACTTGTCAACTTTTTTTCAGCTAACACCGCTTCACAGGCCAAACTAATTTTTATTTTTTGCAAAAAGTGCGAATTTCGTACATTTCTCTTGATGACAAACGTACTTTCGTATTTTTTCGTATTGTCAACTTTTTTATTCTGGTTCTGAGTCAATTAGTTCAGAAGCGTTTACACCAAGAACTTTTGCAATTTTATCTAATGTTTCTGTGGTGACTATTTTATAGGGGTCACTCCATATTCTTTGTACTGTTCGTAGGTCAATATCAGCTAGTCTCGATAATCTTCTCTGACTGATCTTCTTGGATTGCGCTATTTCCCTGACCTTCAAACGTATCATTTCTATCCTCAAGTGTTTTTTTATATCCTAACATTAGCAAATTCTTGACAATAGACGGCTTGCTATGGTATTATTTCAGTGAGTCGGATTAAATGTCGCTAGGAAAGAAAAAATGCGTTTTGGTTACGAATACGAATTGATTACAGGGTCAACAGGAATTTGCTTATTTTCTGCTCAAAGCCAAGAAGAAGCAGAAGAATTTGTTAAGAACGTAATGAGTGACCCTGGTTATCTCAGGATTTTTAATCTCAACCAACTCCCTACCGTGACAACAATTGGAGATTTCAAAAGATTATTTCCTGGTAAAGAGAGGACATCGAAATGATAGACACAACAGCAATTGAAGCTACATGGAACGATACCAGCATTGAACTTGAAGCCAAAGCGGATAAAAAAGAAACCAGCACGAATGTAATCGTTCTTGCGGGTTCGGGAATATCGATCAAGGTTGAACATGGAGCACTAATCATAAATCACGGCTCAACTCATCTCCCCCGAACAGATAAAAAGACTACACTGAACAAAGCCGTCCACAACACTCAGTCCATAATTATTATATCAGAGACAGGGTACATAACTCTGGATGCGATGAATTGGTGTCTCAAACAAGGCATCTCAGTTGTCATGTTGTCCAATGGTTGAAATCTTACTTTTAGTAATTCGCTCTCCTGCTCCAATGTTGCCTTGAGAAGAAAACAATACGCAAGCGAGCCTGAACCCATTGCAGACGAGTTGGTGATAATGAAAACTGAAGAACAGATAAAAACACTTGAAGCTCTTGGATTACCGCTGGGTGCTGCTGCTCTTAGATGGCAAACGCACCATGGCTGACCTGGCGCGTCTGACACGCCGCAGCGAGCTGGATGTAGCCCATACGCTTGTTCGCCTGCTCCAGTGGGGCTATATCGAGCAAGTGAGTAGATCAGAGAACGACCCCCGAAGCCATCGCAATCCTCTTTAGGAGGTGACACTCTGCCTCAAGATCGGGGACCACCATAGTTCGCAGCGTCTCATCTCCCAGGATATAGCTAACTCACGATATAGAGCCGGCTCAAAGGGACGCGATCCATAGGCTCTATAGCGATTCTTTCACCATTGATCGTCACCTCGTGGGTGGTAGGGTGAACACGGACGGTAGGCGTTGCGTCATTATAGAGCATATTTTTCTTGCCCACGGTGCGTGTCTGCTGTACCGGCTGAATCTGGCGGACGCTCCTCAGGCGCTTGCTCAGACCGGCATCGAGCGAGGCTTGTGAGACAAAGGTGATGGAGAGCGCGCCGGCGCTCTGTCCTCTGCCACCAAAGAGCGGGCCATAACACAGCGGTTCTGCTGCCTCTACCGCCGCGTTACCGTCGCCCAGCGCGCCCCAGGCTAGCATACCTCCCTTGATGACCAGGTTCGGCTTGACGCCGAAGAATGCCGGGTGCCACAGGACTACATCCGCTAACTTCCCAGGCTCCAGTGTGCCAACGTGGCGCGCGAGACCATGGGCAATGGCCGGATTGATGGTATATTTGGCGAGATAGCGCAAGACCCGTTCATTCGAGGACATGCTTTGTGCAGTTTGCGTTTCATGCATCAGCATTGCCTGTGCCATCTGCCAGGTTCGACGGATTGTCTCACCGATGCGCCCCATACCAAGTGAATCGGAGGCGGTGATACTGATCGCTCCAAGGTCGTGCAGGGGGGTCTCTGCTGCCATTGTTGCCGGGCGCACACGATGCCGGGCTGCCAGCACGTCTTCTGGAAATGCCTCGTTCAGCCCGTGAACGGTCATGATCATCTCAAAGTGTTCTGCAGGGGTATGGATGGTATAAGGGATAGTAGGATTGGTTGAGGAAGGCATCACATTGGGTTGTGAGACGATTTCCAACAAATCATAGGGACCTCCTCCTGCTCCTTCAGCATGATAGGCGTGGACAGCGCGTCCAGCAATCGCTGCAATAGTATCACTCAATTCCGCCGATTCATTCAGCCCATCGGTATGCATGGCTACTGACACATCCATCTGCTCTGCCACGGTAAGACAGCAATCGATGACTTTGGGAAAAGCCGCCAGGTCCTCGTGAATTTTCAAGCCACCGGCGCCAGCTTCTATACTGCGTATGAGACCCTGAGGATGGCTGCTGCAGCCACGCGCCAGGAAACACACATTGATGGGAACATCCTCGAAGGTCTCGAACATACGCTGCAAGAAAAACTCTGGATTTAC
>JBGQJX010000412.1:0-3996 GCA_041499255.1 Ktedonobacteraceae bacterium
CTCTCGCTGCTCAATCAAATGAACTCCCTTGCTGAAAAATACCCTTAACCGCTCACATTACAACTCTGTGCGTCGCCCAGACCGAAAACGCGATTGATCACCGGCTGTATATTACTACAATGAGGAATCACCACCGACTGCTGCGCGCCCGCGGAAGGATCATAGACATCTCCATAATCTCCATAATCCTGGCTCCCTTGTCCCGGCCCAAGCGTAATATGCTCGATGGCATTAGTGGGCAAATTATGCCCAAAACCCGCGAAGCCCACCATTTCCTGTTCGCTTAAATCCGTGTAAACGCTCCCCTTCAAATCATTGAAAAGTTGCGACAAATTGGCAAGAATACTCCCCACATTCAGTTTCTGCTTCAGCGCCTGTAGCACCTGTTGTTGCCGCTGCGTGCGACCAATATCCCCCACCAGGTCAGCGTGGCGCGAACGCACGTATTCCAGCGCCTCCTGCCCATTCAAATGCTGCGGCCCAGGCGCGAGATACAGCCGCTTGTACGCGTAAGGATTGTTAGCGTTCTTACCCGTATCATCCGGATAGATATCGTCAACCACAGGATGTGTCACATCGATATCAAGCCCACCCAGTGTATCAATCACCTTTGCAAAACCATCCAACCCCACCCATGCATAGCGATCAATCGTAATACCATAATCTTTCTCAATCGTCAGCCGCGCTAACCGCACCCCATCATCGAAATTATTATGTTGACTTGCCCCCAGAATAAATGCCTGGTCAATTTTATGCATCCCGCCCACCTCTGGCACATTCACCCAGGAGTCACGCGGGATAGAAATCATCGTCACCGTATTATGAGTCGTGTCCACGCGCACAACCATCATCACCTGTGTCAGCAAAGCAGGAAAACTGTACTTCCCATCATTATCGCTCCCCAGCAGCAGAATATTCCACGACTGCCCCGTGACACTGCTATCCGCTGGAATAACATTATTGTTAGGCTCATCCGTGCCGCGACTCACAGGACGAATGAAGGTCGAAACCGACGATTGCGCGTAGTAATAGCCATAAACCAGCGTATACCCACCCGCCAGGACAAGCAGCAGGAAGACAATAATCAAAATACGCGCGAAAAGAGGCCAGCGCTTCTTGACTTTTCGCGTAGCAGGCAGGCGCATGGTCGACACCCGCTCTATTCCAGCAGCAAACGGCTGCCCCTTGCCTTCGCCTGCGCCTCCATCCAAACCCTGGGGATTTCCCCCTGTTGGCATGCCATTTCTTGAACGAGAGGGCCATGTATTTGTATGATCATTATCCATGTTATAAACCTAATCACTGACGCTAGAGAATACAGTATATCCTACCATAAATCTTCTTTTACCATATCCAGGATCAGTGTATCGGTGCCCAAACTCCCCAAACAATGCCGCTGAGAAGCACGACCAGGAGAAATCATTCAATCATCCGCAGGAACTCCATGCGCATTTCGCTTTCGGCTCGAAAGACGCCGCGCATCACCGATGAAGACATCTGCCCCGGCGTGCGAATACCACGCACAGTCATACACAGGTGTTCCCCCTTGAGCACTACAGCCACATTCTCCGTCCCGGTAATCCGGCTGACCTCGTCGGCGATCTGTTGCCCCAGACGCTCCTGCAGTTGCAATTGATGCGCAAACTGGTGCGCGATCCGCGCGAATTTCGAGAGGCCCAGCACTTTATCATCCGGTATGTAGCCAATAGCAACATCACACCAGAAAGGCAGAAGATGATGCTCGCAGAGCGATGAGACCCGCAGACCGGACACACACACCAGCTGGCCCGCGTCCACTGAGGAGAAAGTCGTCTCGATCGTGCCAGGATCGTACTCTATAAATTCGCGCCAGGAGTCAGCCCAACGACGGGGCGTATCCAGCAGCCCTTCGCGATCAGGATCTTCCCCGATAGCGAGCAGCAACTCACGCCCCAACTCAAGCAGCCTTGGATAATCAACCTGCTTCGGCAGCCTCTCGACTTGAGCGATATGCCCATTTTGAGCGATATGCCCATTACTATGTCCATTCTTACGAATTTGTTCTATATCCATACATTTCTTTACCTCGAGTATTTAAAATTTAAAACAATGCCCTACTACTAGTAGCATAGCAGAAAGGTCCAGCCCTGTCATGCTGAGCGAAGCGAAGCATCTCACTGCTTCCTTGCCGATCGCGACAGACCCTTCACTTCGCTCAGAAGCTCTGCCCTGAACGAAGTGAATGGGGTGACATGGTGTGACTGTTCAAACGGTCAAGCACCATTCAGACGAATTGAACCTTGCCTAAAGAAAACATTCAGTAATAATAATTCATTCCCACCCTCCGCTTCTGAGCGAGAGAGAGGAGCGCGTCAGTATGAACCGGTGGCTAACACAAGAGGAGGAACAGGCGTGGGGTCCTTTCGTGCTCGCATCGCTCAACCTCATGTCCACACTGGATCGCGAGCTGAAAGCAGCCTTCAATCTCTCACACCTTGACTACGGCATTCTTGATCTACTCAGTAGAAATCCCCGTCACGTGCTGCGCATGAGTGAACTGGCCACCACCTTTGGAGTAGATCCAAGCAACATCACCTACCGCGTGCGACACATGGAAAAGCGCAACCTCGTTGAACGCCTCGACTGCCCAACCGATGGCCGCGGCGTGTTCGCGCGCATCACCCGCGACGGGCTTGCCCTCCTGGATAAAGCCGCTCCCCTACACTTCGAAGGAGTGCGGCGCCATTTCCTTGACTACATCGAGCCTCACCAACTACAAGCCATCGCCGAAGTATTCAGCAAACTGCGCAAAGCACAGCACGGCGAGCAGGCTAACTAGGCGCTCCTACGTACAGCCTCGCTGGCCACTGGATGTCCCAGCTGCTTCTGCGTGCGTTGCGTACAAACCGACCTTTGTGGCAGAATACAATGTGTGGGAAGAAAGTCGTTCAGAGCATGAAATGGGAATGAACTATGCCTGTGGATGAGATGTTTGATATCCTTCCTCAAGATGCAGCTTGGGGACACGCAATGGCTCACGATGCTGATGGACTGGAACTGCATTATGTGAGGCGAGGACAAGGGAGCTCAACGGTGCTCTTGCTTCACGGCTGGCCTGGCTTCTGGTATGACTGGCGGCGTGTGCTTCCTCGCCTGGCGCAGCTCACCTCGGTCATCGCCATGGATTTGCGGGGATTTGGCGCCTCTGCTAAACCCGATTGGCCTGCACGTCCGGCCTACTCTGCTGAAGCGCAAGCCAGAAATGTGCTGGCTTTGCTTGATCAATTGCAACTTGAGATGGTCCTTCTTGTTGGATATGATATTGGCTCGCGTGTGGCACAGACCGTAGCGCAGATGGCTCCTGGGCGCGTCCAGGGCCTCGCATTATCAGCGCCGGTCTATCCCGGTTTTGGCACACGCCCTTTGGAGCCAGCAGCCCAGAAGGAGCGCTGGTACCAGCATTTTCACACGATTACGCAAGCCGATCAACTCATCGGTCATGATCGGGAAACGGTGCGTCTCTACTTGTCTTATTTCTATGATCATTGGGTCGGCAACAAGCAAGCTCTTCGTGCCAAAGAGTTTGAAGCGATTGTAGATACCTATACGCAGCCGGGAGCTGTCCGGGGAAGCATTGCCTGGTATCGAGCGGGGGGTGGGTCTGGACAAGTGGCCACCTCCTATCCGCAGAGTCAGTTGGCCCCCATCACTCACCCTACCGCTGTCGTGTGGGGAGAGGCTGATCCTATCCTCTTGTCAAGTTGGGCAGATCGACTGGAGGAATATTTTCCCCATCTCGTCCATGTGCAGATGTTAGCGGGCATTGGTCACTTTGTGCCGCTTGAAGCCCCTGATGCCCTTGTGGAGGCCATTCGCACTGTGCTAAAACAAGAGGCTGCAAACTGATGATACGTCTAAAAGTGCGGGAAGTAGCGAAACAAAAAGGCTTCAGCCAGGGGAGATTATCAAGAACAGCAAATATTGACCCTACCACGCTTGCACGTATCTACAAAAATC
>JBGQJX010000413.1:0-3977 GCA_041499255.1 Ktedonobacteraceae bacterium
AAGCATCTCGACGCCCATGCAATCCTGAGCATGTGTCTTAGCTTGATGCCTATTGGGCGACCCTTGCGGTCGCCCACGAAACGATGGCCCTCGGGAAATAATCTCAACGGAGGAACTTTATGACACAAAATGAAACGGAGAAAACTACCGCGCAACCCGAACGCACCCGGGAAGAATGGCGCGAAGAATTCCCCTACCCATGGGACGAAGACGAAATAATCACCAGGCGCGACACGCTGCGCTTCCTCCTCGCAGGATCAGGCGCCCTCTTTCTGGCAACAGGCGCGCTGGCAATAATCGGAAATCTGCCAAAAGGCGAGAACGTGCAGGCAGTGCCTGTAGCAAAGGTGGGCGAGCTTGCAGAAAACGACTGGCGGGTCTTTGATTTCCCCGACCAGTACGCCCAGGGCATCCTCATCAACCTGCCCGGTAAAGGCCTGGTAGCCTACAGCGACGTGTGCACGCACCTGTCGTGCGCGGTAGTATACCAGGGAAACGGCAAACTGCACTGTCCCTGCCACGAAGGCCTCTTTGACGCGGCCACGGGGAATGCGCTGGCCGGTCCGCCAATACGCCCCCTACCCCTCATTCAACTTGCCATTCATAACGGCACCATCTACGCCGTAAAGGAAGTGCCGCGATGAACAGCAACAGCCCTATACAATATAGGCATCAGGCCAATCCGGATGACCCGCCTGTCAAGCGCCCACCGCGAGGTCCAAAGGGCCTCCTTCCCGGCCCCAACTTCCTTGGCCTCCAGGGTCGCACTGCCATTGTGCAGGCACAGGTCTACATTGTCGCTGTCGTCCTGATCGCCCAGCTTTTAATAATTACTGACGCCTTATTTGAGCTACTTTCGGGTCGTATAGGCTCACTTCTCTGGCTGGCGCTCGTGAGTCTACTAGGGTTTGCTCTAGCGCTCTTAGTGGCCTTCTGGCCGCGGCGGCGCATTGAGGAATCATAATCTTCGAGGAAAATGTATGGAGCAAGAGACCAACAAACCCCCCATAGGGGCGCAATTTATTGCGCCCACCGAACCACCCGTAGAGGCCCAACAACCACCCGTAGGGCCCCAATTTATTGCACCCGAAAAACCCACTGAAACCGGCCACACACCTGGCCGCATCGATCGCGAACACCCCATCGGTGGTGAAATGTCCGATATCGTAGGAGGCATCTTTACCCGCCTGCGCCTCCCCTGGCTCCTACAACATCATGCGCGCGTGCCCGTTCTCGCCTTCTTTAGCTTCATCAACGGCTGCATCAGTATCGGGCTGATGTCAATACTTGCCGTCATTACGCACTCACCCTTCATCTTCCCATCGCTTGGCCCTACCGCCTTCCTCTTTTTCTACACACCAACAGCACCGGCTGCCTCTCCCCGCAACACGCTCATTGGGCACGCAGTTGGCGTAATAGCTGGCTACCTCAGCCTGGTTGTGACAGGTTTAACGCTGGCCGGCCCAGCTCTCGCGGTTGGGGTAAGCTGGCCGCGAGTCATCGCTGCTGCCCTCTCGCTGGGACTCACCTCCGGTTTGATGGTCCTGCTCAAGTCGCCTCACCCTCCCGCCGGAGCCACAACGCTCATCATCTCTCTCGGCATCCTGACAAAGCCCTGGCAGCTCTTGCTCCTCATGGTGGCCGTCGTCCTCTTAACCCTGCAAGCTATTACCATTAACCGCCTTGCCGGCATTCCCTATCCGCTGTGGGGGCCAATAAAAGAAAAGGAAAGTGGAGGAGGCAAAGATCACGTAAAATAGCTTAGTCAACCAATGGCACAGAAACATCTTAAAGACAGCAAGCTCTCGAGAGATGAACCAATTTTATATAAGGAGGAGAAAGATAGATTTCCATCGACAGCAGTGGGCGCGACACAATTTTACTCATCTCAATGAAGCCCGGAAAATTCGCCAAAAACTGCGCTTTTCTTAGAGAGAACGTATCGGATTTTAAGAGGACTCTTTGTGCTTTTTCACGGTACTTTTCACTTGATTTTGCATATGCTTTACCGTCTGCGAGTTCTATCATATTGCTTTTCCTTCTTTAGTATCGTCCCGTCAGCTTCAATTACTGGTGGAGCGTTAAATTCTGGCCCTGAGTTATGCCAACGTCCTAGCAATGCCTTCTTACGTTGAGCTTGCCATACCCCAGGTCTGACTTCTATAACTCTATCAACTAATCCCATGTTGTTTCATCTCCTTCAATATATCACTCGTCAATCGGCTTGTCAAGCGGTTTCGTGGTTATTTCTACTATCTGAAAACCAACTACGATTTCTCTGATACCTTCGTAGCCCCGATCTGTCAAGCGTACTCGATACCATTCAGGATAGCCACGCCCATCATAGACATGTTCAACGACGCCATGCCACAACTTGTCTGGGTTTCGTGGTTGTTCAGAGGCTCGCAGTTTATACGAAATTGTGTCGCCTGTTTGTGGTGTCATAGTCGTATCCTTTTGCCTAGGTAAATTTGCCTAACCGTGATGATGCTACCCATGTTATTCTAAAACAAGATGGCTAGTACTGTCAAGACTAGGGACGTGGTACTATCGTTAAAAAGGTTGGTTGCCATGAGCAGGTTAAGGCTTAAAGAAGAGGCTGAAGCGCGTGGGTACAACATGAGTAGTTTGTCACGAAAGAGCGATGTGAGCTTCAGGACGATTAAGCGGTTGTGGAAGAAGCCAGAAAGCACCGTAAATACCGACACCTTAGAGCGGTTGGCAAAAGCGTTGGGTTGCAGTATTAAAGATTTGATTGAAGATTAAGAGCCGTTCACATAGGGGCCTCTCTTAACAAAACGCAACCGTATCGAAACGCTTCGCTCCATTAAAGTTAGTGTGCGCAAATGGGGGGCGCACTACTACTCTTTTCTTAGAGAGAGACAAACATGGATCCTACAGCCTGGTTCCGCTGGTTGGGCGTCGCTGGCATCGAGCTGCGCGCGAATGAACAAACCCTGGCGATCGACCCGTTCCTGACTCGTCCCCCCTTTCGGCGCATGTGGTTTGGGCGCGTTCGTTCAGACCGCTCGCTCGTCGTGACAACCATTCCACGCTGTGACGCGGTCCTGGTCACTCACGCCCATCACGATCATCTCATGGACGTGCCGGAAGTCATCCAGCACACTGGCGCAACGGCTTATGGGTCGCCGAATACCTGCCAGTTACTCGCGATCCTGGAGGCGCAGGAAGAGCATGTTCGTGAAATCAAGGTAGGGGATCAGCTCTTCCTGGGCCACTTCCAGGTCGAGGTTTTGCCGTCAGAGCATCTGAAAATCCCTGGCTTTGCGCCTGGCCCGCTCTCCCTCAGGCTCCAGCCACCGCTTCACGTGCGGGACTATCGTATGGATACCTGCTTCAGCTTCCTGATCGAGGTTGATGGACGGCGCTGGCTAGATTGGAGCAGCGCCCGCAGCGAACCTGCCCTGCCCGCCGACGTATTGTGCGTCGCGCCATCAGCAGACGCGGCTTACTACGAAGCATTGCTGGCGGTGGTGCAGCCCCGCATCATCATCCTGCTTCACTGGGATGACCTTTTTCGCCCCCTGTCCAAACCCCTGCGGCCCTATTGGAAACCGCCGCGCCGCGCCTTCCCACCGCTCAAGCGCGTGGATCTGCCCGCGTTCCGCCAGTTGATCAAGCACATCGCGCCCCAAACAAAGATATTCTTCCCAGAAATCTTCCGCCTGTACGACCTGAGCGAGATCCTCTCATAGCCTGATGATGCTTATGCACTAATTAACCCTGACACCCGTAGGGGCCGATTTATCGCGCCCAGCGCCGATTTATCGGCCCTCTCTGCATCTATCGATATCCGGATTATTTTGTTAAGGCAAGGTTCAAATGAACTTGACAGTTCCTCCTCAACAGAAAAGTCCAGCCCTGTCATGCTGAGCGAAGCGAAGCATCTCGCTGCCGATCGCGACAGACCCTTCGCTTCGCTCAGGGTGACATGATGTGACTGTTCAAACTGTCAA
>JBGQJX010000414.1:0-3977 GCA_041499255.1 Ktedonobacteraceae bacterium
AGCGGTGAGAGACAAAAGCGTTTCTTTCTGGTTGGTGGTGCAGTTCTGCCAGTCCAGTTTATCCTGCGTGAAGTCAATGGCACGTGGATCCCATACGCCGAGTTTTTTTGCTTTGTGATACAGTCGCATCGGGAGTATATCGTGACGTATTCCCCGCGTGCCAGTCGTTGCGAAGGATAAGTGACTTACCTGTGCCATTTCATTGCCTTATTACTGTTCAATCAAGCCATCGGCAATAAGATCCGCCAGAGCTTTTTGCGCATGATGCGGTGTGGAAACTCGGAAACCGGAGCTTCGCATATGCTTAACAACAGGCTCCAGGTAGGGTTTGAATTTGGGATTATGAAGGTATTGATCATTCAAAACAAACGAGGCAGTCTGAACGATCCACGGCGTCATTCCTGCCGTGGTCAATAGTTGTAGCACAGGCCCAACACTTTTTTTGCCATAATGCACCAGTCCCTTGGCAGCCATCCAGGCAACCGAGTGATCGTTATCGCTGAGCGCCTTAGCCAGCACGGGTAATGCCCGGCTATCCCCAATCCTACTCAAGGCGCGTACACTATTCCAGCGCATCCAGGCTGAACTGCTGGCGCTCGCTTCTAAGAGCGCAGGTACTGCCAGGTGGCCAAGGTGCACAAGTGAAGTGAAAATGATGCCTCCCAGTTGCTCATCAGCACCACGTAATGCACTGAGCAAAGCGGGTACTGCCGCCGGATCACCAAGGCGCCCCAGGGCTTTTGCAGCCTGCATGCTCACTGCGGGCACAGGGTCGTGCAATGCCTCAATCAATTCCGCTGTAGCCACACGACTGCCAAAGATGCCAAGAATATGGGCGGCGGTCTCACGCATAACTGGCCGTTTATCGCGTATTGCCCGCAATAAAGTTCGTTCAGCACGCGCCGGGTCCATACCAGACTCCGGCAGGAAAAGCGTTCTGAGGCGTGTTCTGGTGATTGGGGAGCGCAACGGGGGCGGCACCACAAAAGGCTTGCCTGCCCAGGTGCTCATAGCAATGAATTCGAGCAGATGCTGTGCCAGTCGATCGTCATCAAGGGAGGAAACGGCTATGACTGCGCGCGGGTCATTCTCCATAATCCAGTACAACAGTCGCCAGGCAGAGCCACGCCGGCCTTCTGCCGCCTGCTGCGCCAGAATCTGCGGCGGGGTTATCCCAACAGGTGGAGTGACATCGTTTTCGATGGATTCCAGCGGAGCTGTTTCACGCCTTGTCATCGTATCGATTTCAGAAGATGAATCATAAGGTATCATCACATACACGCTTTCTGGGGGTCAGAGATTACGCCAATGGCGTAGTCAGTGGCCGTTGGTGTTTGAATAAGATAACAACTACGGACACGCGTTACTAAGTTGATGTGATGTAGGAGTTCTATTAGCAGTATAGCATATTTGTGGCAAAACGACTTATTGCAATGCCTGGAACAATTGCTCCGATGCGATGGGCAGTTGCGTCATACGTTTGCCTACCGCGTCAAAGACAGCGTTGGCGATTGCCGCACCAACGGGAATGACGGGCGGCTCACCGACTCCCTTCGCGCCAAATGGACCTAGCGCTGAGGGAATCTCCACAAGTATGGGAGTAATATTTGGTACATCCTCGCTGTGGGGCAGCGCATAATCCATGAGCGTGGTGGTGAGGACCTGGCCGTTCTCATCGAAAACCAAATTTTCAAAAAGCGCCCAGCCTAAACCCTGCGTAACACCGCCGGTGATCTGTCCTTCCACCTCCGCTGGATTGATGGCAAAACCAACATCTTGCACGGCAACGTAATCAAGCACGCGCACCTCACCCGTTTCGGGATCAACTGCTACCTTCGCGATATGAACGGTAAACATTGGCGAGGCTTGTTTAATTGCAGCACGTCCTCGTCCGTAAGTCGGTTCATATCTGCCTGCAAAGCGCATCGACTCCGAAGCGATTGTGGTTAATTCAACATTCCTGCCAGGCGCCCCGCGCACAACAACTTTATCCCCCTCTATCTCCAGGTCTCCTACCGCTGCTTCAAGCATTTCAGCGGCGATGGTCAGAATCTGATTGCGGGCATCCCGCGCCGCGGCAAGGACAGCAGCTCCCATCGAATAGATTGTCTTGCTTCCGCCAGTACCACCACTATACGGCATAGTATCGGTACTGTCATGTACGACGTTCACTGCCGCGGAAGACATCCCCAATCCCTCAGCAGCGATCAATGACAGCGAGGTATCTGAGCCGGTCAGATCAACCGTGCCGACGATGACCGTAAGCGAGCCATCCGACTCCAGGCGACAAGCGGCCGCTGTTGGCTCAGTACCACCCGGCCAGCCGCCAGCCGCCAGGCCTATGCCAATCTTCCAGCCCTCCAGTTCAGCAGGAACTGCCTTCTCTCGCTGTCGATTCACCCAGAGCGGGTGCTCCTGCGCTTTCTCCAGGCACTCAAGCAGCCCGATACGCGGCCACTGGCGATGGTCTACCGTCGGATCTCCTTCCTTCAAACCATTCTTCAGGCGGAAGGCAACTGGATCTATCTCCAACTTCTGACACAACTCATCCACGGCTGACTCCAGGGCAAAACATGCCTGTGGAGCTCCGGGTGCGCGATAGGCCCCGACGCTGACCTTATTCGTTAAGACTTCATAGCCGCGTAAGTCATAGTTGGCACAGCGATAGGTGCTGCCAAGCAGCAAACAGCCCAGGATAACCGCCGAACCTGGGTAAGCGCCCGTGTCAAAGATTACCTTACCCTCCATTGCTACTAACGTGCCGTCTCGCCTGGCTCCGAGTTTCAAGGTGATAAACGATTGCGGCGCGGGGTTACCTGCCAGCAGATCATCTTCACGCGTATAGACAAGGCGCACCGGCCTGCCCGCAGTATGGGCGGCAGCAGCGGCTAGCGGCTCAATCAATCCAAATTTCCCCCCAAAAGCACCGCCGATTGGCACCGATTCGACTCGTATCTGTCGTGTAGGTAAAGCGAGGGCCTCGGAAACATCCGCACGCACGCCTAACATACCCTGTGCGCTGGCCCAGATGATCATTGGCCGTCCATATGCTCCGGGATCAACAGTAATCGACTGAGGCTCCAGATATGACTGGTGCACAAAGCTGGTCCTGTAGGTGTGCTCAATCACAACCTCGGCCTCGCGCCAACCCTCTTCCATGTTACCGGCATGCAAATGGACCTTATCACTGACATTCTGCGAAAATTCTTCCTCCTCTACCTCCTCCTCTTCCTCCTTAGAAACAGCCGCATGTGCTCCTCCACCTGCGATCTCAGAGACCTCGCCTTCTTTACGAGCACGCGCCAACGGGGACATAGGTTGCATCGCAGTTACAGGATCTAATACAGGTGGCATTGGTTCATAATCGACATCAACAGCGCCCGCGCCATCCTCGGCAGCAGCTTCCGTCTCCGCGAGAACAATAGCGACGGGATGTCCACACCACAGCGCTTCATGCAGCGCCAGCGGCGCCTGTGAACGGGAACTGCCATCACTATGGGCCATACCAAGCGTCTCGCCAGTATACACAGCTATGACCCCATGCACCGCTAATGCCGCCGACGTATCGATATTGACGATACGCGCGTGGGCATAGGGACTATGGACCAGCCGGGCATGCAAAAGACCGGGCAGCGGCAGATCTCCCGCGTAGCGAGTGCGACCCATAACTTTATCCTCGCCATCCTGGCGGCGTGTCGCCTTACCAACCGAGTTGTGGTGATTTGCCATGTCAACCGTTTGTGTCATAAAGAATATTTCTCACTTCTCCAAATATATGTAGTGCTAACAAACTGGTGACCCTATCTTGCAGAGAGCCAGCACGTCAGTTACAAAATGTGAACAAGAATCACAATGGAAAGTGTAGCACAAATAACGGTTTCATGTCATTCTGCATAACGCCCTACCGCGTCGACAATGCTGTATGAAAATGGGCGGGGAAAGAGCTACTTCCCAGCCCCGATCCTAGCCAGCGTCCT
>JBGQJX010000415.1:0-3954 GCA_041499255.1 Ktedonobacteraceae bacterium
CACCAGATGTGGACTGCTCGCCACTATACCTGGACCCGCCCTAACAGCCACATCACTTCCGGTGGCCTTGGCACCATGGGCTTTGCTCTTCCCGCTGCCATGGGTGCCAAGATGGGCATTCCCGATGCTCCTGTCTGGGCGGTGGCTGGCGACGGCGGAATCCAGATGAACATCCAGGAGCTGGCTACCCTGCAACAACAAGGTGTCACCGTCAAAGTTGCTATTATGAACAATGGCTACCTTGGCATGGTACGCCAGTGGCAGCAATTCTTCCACTCGCGTAACTACTCGGAGACCCCTATCACAGGTCCCGACTACGTGAAGTTGGCAGACGCCTACGGCCTCACCGGAATGCGCATCACGCGGCGTGAAGACGTCTCAGCGGCAATACACAAAGCTATGGAGACCGAAGGCACCGTCATTATTGATTTCGTTATTGAGTCGGAGTCAAATGTCTACCCCATGGTCGCTCCTGGCTCAGGCATCACAAATATGATAGAAGAACACTTGGAGGAACAAACCCGTCATGACTAGACACGCTGCTCCCCCCAGGCGAGCAGGCCAGGAAAACGCCCCCCAGGATGGTAGTCGAACACACATCCTGGTCCTCTTCGCCAATGACAGCCACGGTGTGCTCGACCGTATCGTTGGTCTCCTGCGCCGTCGCCGCTCGAATATGCAAACGTTCGCCATCGGGCGCAGTGAGCTTCCCAACGTGGTGCGCATCACGGTCGTTATGCATGACTCCGAGGTGGGAGTCGAACAGCTGATGGAGCAGCTACGCAAACTTGTCGATGTTCGACAAGTTGTGAACCTTTCATCCGAACAGGCCGTTGCGCGAGAATTAGCGCTCATTAAGGTCAACAGTACAGCGGCGCATCAAAACGAAATCATTGAACTGGGCCATCTCTTCGGCGCACATGTCCTGGACGTAGACCAGGAAACGGTCACCCTTGAAGTAACGGGCAGCGCCGATAAAATAGAAAAACTCGTTACCCTGTTACAAACGTATGGCATCCGCGAAGTCGCCCGCACCGGCTGTGTGGCCATGACGCGCGGCACCGCCGAAATAAACGTATAAAATACACGAAGGAGCAATCTCATCTATGCCAAACATCTATTACGACTCAGATGCTAACCTTGAACTGTTGCAAACGAAACGCGTAGCCGTTATCGGCTACGGCAGTCAGGGTCATGCCCATGCCCTCAACATGCGCGACAACGGCTGCAATGTAGTTGTAGGTCTTCCCTCTGATAGCAAGAGCCGTCAGAAGGCGGAAGCCGATGGCTTCCAGGTTATGACGCCAGCCGCCGCGGCCGAGCAGGCCGATGTCATCATGATCTTGATTCCCGATCAGCATCATCGCGAAGTCTTTGAGCGCGATATCCGCCCGGGACTGGCTCCTGGCAAAATGCTCATGACTGCCCATGGTTTTAGCCTTCACTACTCCCAAATCGTTCCGCCCACAGATGTTGACGTCGCCATGGTCGCCCCCAAAAGCCCGGGTCACATGCTGCGTCGCCTCTTCAGCGAGGGTGTAGGGGTACCTGCCCTCTGGGCCGTTTTCCAGGATGCTACTGGTAAAGCGGAAGCCATGACCCTGGCCTATGCCCGTGCCATCGGCTGCACACGTGCGGGCGTGCTGCGTACGACCATCGCTGAAGAGACCGAGACCGACCTTTTTGGCGAGCAGGCCGTTCTCTGCGGTGGTGTCACATCTCTCATTCGTGCTGGCTTCGAGACGCTGGTCGAGGCGGGTTATCAGCCAGAGGTAGCCTACTTTGAATGTATGCACGAAATGAAGCTTATCGTTGATCTCATGTACCAGGGCGGCATGAGCTACATGCGCTACTCTATCAGCGATACCGCTGAATATGGTGATTATGTCTCTGGTCCGCGTATTATCGACGAGCGCGCGCGCAACGAAATGCGCAAGATTCTGCGAGAAATTCAGGACGGCTCGTTTGCCACGCGCTGGATTCTCGAAAACCAGGCCGGTCGCCCCAGTTTCCTGGCCATGCGCCGTAGCAATGCCCAGCACCAGATCGAGCATGTCGGCAGCGAATTGCGGGCGATGATGCCCTGGCTGAACGCGCCAAACAAAAAATCGGAAATTGCCGAGCCCACAAAATAGCCCTTTGCAGGAAGCGCTGGTATCTCAAGGAGGAAAAATAACCATGGAAGATCCTGATGTAATTAGAATTTTCGACACAACTCTGCGCGATGGCGAGCAATCGCCCGGTGCAACGATGACCATCGAGGAGAAAATACAAGTTGCTGAGCAGCTTGTACGTCTCAATGTGGACATCATCGAGGCGGGCTTCCCAGCTGCATCCCCTGGTGATCATGTGGCGGTCAAAGAAATAGCGCGCCGGACTCGTGGCGTGGCTATCGCTGGCTTTGCCCGTGCGAACGCCAGCGATATTGACGTTGCGTGGGAAGCCCTTCGAGAAGCTGATCGGCCAGTCATCCATGTGTTTATTGCTACCTCTGAAATTCATCTCAAGCATATGCTTAAGCTCGACAGGGAAGAGGCTCTCCGCCAGGTCAAAAGGATGGTCGCGTATGCGCGCAACCTTGCCCCCACCGTCGAATTTTCAGCAGAAGATGCCACCCGCAGCGATTGGGACTATCTCTGCCGCGTCTTTGAAGCCGCGATCAAGTCTGGTGCTACCACTATCAATATTCCAGATACCGTTGGGTATATGTTGCCGCAGGAGTACGAGTCACTTTTCCGTTATCTGCGGGAACGTGTCCCTGGTATCGACGGAGTCGTCATGAGTGCCCATTGTCACAATGACCTGGGTATGGGTACCGCTAACACTCTTGCCGCTATTAAAGCCGGTGCGCGACAGGTTGAGGTAACCATTAACGGCCTTGGTGAGCGTGCGGGTAATACGGCCATGGAAGAAGTTGTTATGGCTCTTCACACCCGTCCAGAGGCCTTTGGGAATGTTAATACTCGTATCAGAACGCAGGAGATTCTTCCAACCAGCCAGCTGGTCAGTCAGCTGACGGGTATCCCCGTGCATCCCAATAAAGCTGTCGTGGGAGCGAACGCCTTTGCGCATGAAGCAGGCATCCATCAGGATGGTATGCTCAAAAACCGCTTGACGTACGAAATAATGACTCCGCAATCCGTTGGTTGGAGCGATACCAATCTGGTGCTTGGTAAACACTCTGGACGCCATGGGCTTGATGCCCGTTTGCGACAGCTGGGTCACAAACTGGGTGCTGAGGAACTGAAAATAGCCTACCGGCGTTTTGTCGTTATGGCCGATCAAAGGAAGCATATCACCGATTCAGACCTGCTCTATATCGTAGAAAGTGGCAAAGAAACGCCCGCCGCCGTTTAATTTCTCAACTGGTGCGAATAGCATACTAAGTTGTCCCGGCGCGCCATTCGAACCACTGCAAAATTATGCAATGTTTTCCAAACCTAGGAGCAAACCCTTGACCCAGATCAACACATCGATACCGCAACAAAATGGCCAGGAGAAGCAAACGGAGACGCCCAAAATACCTGAGCTTAGCCTTGAAGAAGGGTACGCCTACTTTGAAGGGAACATCGTTCCTTTGAGCGAGGCAAAAGTGAGCGTGACTATACATGCCCTGCAATACGGCACTGCTTGCTTTGAAGGTATTCGCGGCTACTGGAATGCCGATCACCAGCAGCTCTACCTGCTCAAACTCCGTGAACATTATGAACGTATGGCCAATTCCTGGAATGTTCTGCGTATGTCTCCCAGCGAAACCGTGGACGACTTGTGTCGCATTACTGTTGAGTTGGTACGTAAGCATGGCTATCATGAGGATGTCTACGTGCGCCCCCTGACCTATAAATCTACGCGCACGATTAAGCTCACTCTCAGCTCTCTACGAGACTCAATTACCATCTACACCTTCCCTATGGGCAATTATGTCGATATCAGTGCCGGTCTCAATGTGTGCAC
>JBGQJX010000416.1:0-3944 GCA_041499255.1 Ktedonobacteraceae bacterium
ATCTTGCCATCTGTCCTAAACTGCACAATATTTCACTGCGCCAGTTCGCGCAAGGCTTCAAATTTGTAGCAGCCGGTTATGAGGCAGCTAATGAGGCGTTGCCTGCATTGCGCCAGCGCCTGCCCTGGGTGGCGGGAATATAACCAGGCGTAACAACTTTCAATACGCCTGGTCGCGGAACAACAGAAACTGCGGGTAATGCTCAACAAGCATATTCTCTAAGGGCCAATTTGGGCCATCCCCCATTTATTTCCACCAGTTCTGTTTATTAAGTATGATATGATGAAATACAAATGATAGTCCAGCGGGTAGGGGGACAACACCTCTTGCCGGGCAATGGGGCGTTCCATGAAATACTACCCTTTTGATACTCTAGAAAAGAGCGACCTGACACGATGCAAACAATAACTGAACAGCGACAGAAAAATAACTTGAGCTCGCAATCGCGCACGGTTGCTCTCGTAGCCATGCTCTTGTTTGCCCTGGCCGGACTGATCAGTGGTTTTGCTGTCAGCGCCTTTATACGTCTCGAATCGCACTCACAAGCGACTCACCAGAATCCAGTAATAAAGTCCCCCATAACAGGCCAGAATAACACGCCGACCCCTACCCCTCACACCCAGCATCCTCTCCCGCTGGGAGCCCCAAAAATTGATCAAGTCAGTTACACAGAGGTGGCAGACGATAATACCGCCTTTACCTTTTCAGTACAAGCCACTGATCAATCCAATGGAAAAATCGTAGCTGGCAATCCAGTGCAGCAGCCCGGCATTACTTGTAAACTCTGGCTCACCAAAAGTAGCACCGACGTGAGTGCGAATATGCCTCGAGATCAATTAAAAGCCGTGGACAGCCTCTCCCAACCATTCCCTAAGGAAGAGATGAACGCTCTCGATTTCTTTGATCCTACGACTCCACAGACGCAAACATGTAACGCCAAAGGGCAAGCGAACTGGAACTATAAAGTAACCACCTCGGTTGGGCCTGGAACCTATTACCTGGTGGTGCTGACAGATTGGAGCGGCGTCCACTGGAGTTGGAGTTGGGTCGCAGTCAACATTAAAAAGTAAAACGCGGTATTTCTCGTACAATCCCACGCATCAGGGCCGCGAACTTGGGACGTACTGCATCTGCGGCAGCCAACACCTCAGCGTGATTGACCTCTTCCGTCTCGCTGCCCGTGGCTGCATTGGTAATCAGGCTCAATCCCAACACATGCATCCCTGCGTGACGGGCCACAATAACCTCTGGCACGGTGGACATACCCACAGCATCCGTCCCAATTGTTCTCAAAAACCTGAGTTCTGCTCGCGTCTCATAGTTTGGCCCGCCAACCATAGCATAGACCCCCTCGTGAAGCGATAACTCCGGCCACGCAGCGGCAACAGTATGGGCAAGGGCGCGCAATTCCGCATTATACGCGTTGGCCATTGGCGGAAAGCGTTCGCCCAAACGCTCATCATTCGACCCTAGCAGCGGATTGGCCCCCGCCAGACCTGGCATATTGATATGGTCGCGAATAAGCATGAAATCACCTGAACGATAGGCCGGGTTCACGCCGCCCGCGGCATTGGTGACAATCAACGTATGCGCACCCAGTTGCCGCATCACGCGCACAGGGAGCGTCAATACCTGCAAAGCATATCCTTCGTAGAGATGGAAACGCCCCTGCATTGCCACCACAGGCACGCCCTCAAGCGTCCCGATGATCAGGCGACCGGCATGCCCTATGACGGTAGAACGAGCAAAATGAGGGATCTCCCCATACGGAATAACGGTAGGCTCGGCAATTTCAGTGGCGAGGTCTCCCAGGCCAGAACCAAGAATCAGGGCTACCGCCGGTTTCAGCAATGTCCGCGCCTGGATTGCGCCAGCCGCCTCCATAACCTGGTCATATAACGTCATACCGGTGCCTCCCACCTATAATCTTCATTACCCCCGTTCACCCGTCACCCTACTTCACATCACTCGTCGCCCTTGCACGCGCAAGCTGGCTATACACCTGCGTCGAAGTAATATGCGCGTGACCCAGCAGTTCCTGCACAGAACGCAGTTCCATGCCATCCTTCAGCATCATTATCGCAAACGAGTGCCGCAGCATATGTGGGGTGAGATTCGTAATACCCGCCAGGCGCGCATACCCCTTGATAATCAGCCAGAAACCCTGCCGAGTTAAACGCTCACCATGATGATTCAGGAAAAGCGCTTCCTCCTCAGGATGCCGCGCCTTGAGATGAGGCCGCGCTTTCTCCAGGTAGATTTTGATTGCTTCCACCGCCACCGCTGATATAGGCAATATGCGTTCGCGTTTTCTCTGTCCACTGCGCCCAGGACAAATCACCATTGCATGTGCAGCATCAAAATCATCCAGGTTCAGCGAAACAAGCTCAGTTACGCGCATTCCGGTAGCAGAGAGCATATGCAACATCGCCAGGTCTCGTTGTCCACTGGGACTGGCAACATCTACCTGCCCAAAAAGGCTGTTAACCTGTTCAGGGCTTAACACGTTAGGCAGCTCTTTTGGCACTCGTGGTGATTCTAACTTCTCGACAGGGTCGAAGGCTATATATTCCTGGTGGCGCAGATAGCGGAAAAACGCCTTTAGAGCTGCTATTTTGCGAGCGATAGTAGTTGGGCGATACGCCTGTGCCTCGCGCATTTCTAAAAGATAGCCAGCTAATTGCTCGCTGGTGACCTGCGGCCAGTTCTCTACTCCGTGCAGTCGCAAATATGCACAGAACTGCGACAGGTCATTGCGATATGCCTCTATCGTATTATGAGTGTTTCTACCACGCCTGTCTTCTTCCTCTGTTGAAGACAAAAGTGTGGCCAAATATTCATCCACAGCTTCTTGCAACATTGTACACTTCCCCGCATCTAGTCGACGTATCATGTCGGCTACCAAATTATTGCTTATGATGTGTCCCATTATAAGCGATAGGACAAGAAGGGGCAAGCAAATTGGGCGTCCTATCACAACTACTGTCAAGATGTAGTATAATAAACGTAATTCTGCCTCGCAAAAGCAATAATAGATCTTACATCACGGCATCTTCACCAAAAACAGCCGTAATGTAAAACAATAAAGGAGTAACATAAGCAAATGAGTAAGCTGCTAGACATGTTCACACAGGCACGTCGAGCACAGGGTAGTAGTGGCATGGGCTTTTTGGGGAAAAATAGACCAGAAACAAAGCCAAAAGCCGCTGCCCTCGTCGTCGAACTGGTCTCCGCTGACGCCTCAGATGCCGCGGATGCCGAAGCTGCTATCAAAGCTGGCGCAGATGGCCTGCTCTTCACATGGAATGGTAAGGATGCCTCCTGGCTCGATTCATTGAAAAGCACGGTTGAGGCCGCACAGGCCAGCAATGAGAAGGCCATCTTTGGTCTGCACATCACCGGTGGTTGGCAAACATTGGGGCGCGAAAACCTGGAACATATCAAAGAACAGGGAATAGCCTTCATTGTGCTCCCCTTAACGGCGCCCGCCAGTTTATTGGCACAGCAGGTCAAGGATCTTGACCTTGTCGTCACCGTTCCAATGCGCGAAGGAGATCTCTACCCCCTTTTCATCCGCAACCTCACTGCCTTCAACACCATCGCGGCAGTACAGCTAGATTTCGGCCTTTCAAAAGACGTCGGCAAGCTGACCATCGAGGACATCCTCCAGTACCGTGCTGTGCGCGAAGCAGTGCGCTACCCCGCGCTCCTCAATGTGAACGCCGACATCAGCGAAGCCGAAGCCTATACCCTCATCACCCTTGGCATACAGGCAGTGGTTCTATCAACCAACCAGATCGACGATAAGTCCAGGCAGCAAATCAAAGATATGCGCGAACTCTTGGAGAAGGTTCACCACGAAGAGAAAGACACCAGGCAAACATCAATCAAATTATAAACACTCGCTCGCATACCCCACGAGGGTCACCCTACATATCACGAAT
>JBGQJX010000417.1:0-3938 GCA_041499255.1 Ktedonobacteraceae bacterium
AGTCGGCCTGTGGACGAGCGGCGGCTAACCGCGCTAGCTTAAACGAATCGCCGCGAAAATCCGCGTACTTGATAATTTCATCGCGCTGGTAGTGATGTCCAAGGATGACGAGGCGCTCACCAAGTTTCTCTTTAGCAGCGGCAATACGCCGATCCAATTCATCGCCGGACATCTCAGCATACATGAGAGGGACATTATCGATACGAGTTGAATGAGCATGTTGTGCGCGTGTTCTGGTTGAAAGGAGCGGCAGAATGCGCTCTTCTTTACTTTCTACACAGGCTGTTTGCAGGGCCATGAGTTTTCTCCTTTTCCTGGTAAAGTTGACCTGAGATGGTTTTTTCTCGATGATCATCAAGCAAATTCCAGGGATATATCAAAATTGGGCGCTGAATGGGTTAAGGCACCAAGCGAGATAAAATCTACACTGGTAGCTGCGACGGCGGCTAAACGTTGGGGATTGACACCAATGTTGCCAGAAGCCTCCAGGAGCACACCTGGTGCGTCTCGATGCACCAGTTCAACCGCGCTACGCATTGTCTCAACATCCATGTTGTCCAGAAGGATGACATCAGCGCCAGCCTCCAGGGCCAGGCGTACTTCTACGATTGTTTCACATTCCACTTCTATCTTGAGAAGGTGCTGGGCGGTGCGACGCGCGGCAGTGATGGCCTGCACGATCCCTCCAGCAGCCTTGATATGGTTATCTTTGATGAGTACTCCGTCACTCAGGCCAAAGCGGTGATTCTGTCCACCGCCGAGGAGGACGGCGTCTTTCTCCAGGCTGCGCAGCCCAGGAGTTGTTTTGCGTGTATCTAGTATGCGAGTATGTGTGCCTGCCACTGCCTGGACGCAACGGGCTGTAATAGTAGCGATGCCGGAGAGATGACCCAGGAAGTTGAGGGCAACACGTTCCGCGCTTAATATAGATCCAGCCGGACCGCTCAAACGGGCGAGGACCTGGTCAGCTTGGACGTGCTCACCATCCTCTACCAACTGGTCGATGATAATGCGCTCATCAAGGAGGTGAAAGGTGGCGGCGGCAACAGCGAGACCAGCTACGACGCCTTCCTGGCGCGCAATGATACTGGCGTGGGCGAGTTGTTCTTTTGGAACAGTGCTCAGCGTTGTGATATCGTAATCTGCCCCGTCCTCCGCGAGGGCTTGTTTAATAATGTCAACAGGCGGCTTACGCATGCGTGATCACCTCCTGTTGTGAAGTGATGGTTATTGGCTCAGAGGAATCTCTTACATAGACATAGTGAACGCCTGTGAGCCGTTCGTCGAGGCGCTCAAAATCGCTCCGCCAGTGACTGCCACGGCTCTCGCGGCGTTGCAGGGCCGCAACGATAACCAGTTCAGCCATGAGCAGCATGTTTCTCGTTTCTGCCCACTGCGGTAGTTGTACCTGCTCTTCATTTCCAATGCTGGTTATAGCAGGTAGAGAGTGGTTCAGGGTTTGTATGCGCCGCCTGGCTTCGAGCAGCCCCTCTTCATCGCGGCAGAGTGAAACGTATTGCCACATGATGCTGCGTATCTCACGGCTGACTTGCGCGATGGAGGCCAGATTGGCTATGGCAGAAGGTTGCTGGTCTATAGAATGGTCAATGATGGGAATAGTTATTATGTGGCTAGATGGGCCAGACTCAGCAAGGCAGCCAATGGAAGCGAGGTTTTGCAGGGCGTCGGCGAGGCGAAGGCCAAAGACGAGGCCTTCGAGGAGGGAGTTGCTGGCGAGGCGATTAGCGCCGTGTACGCCAGTGCAGGCGACTTCGCCGACGGCGTAGAGGGCCGGGAGAGTGGTGCGCCCGAAGGTATCGACCATGACGCCTCCCATGCAATAGTGTGCAGCGGGGGCAACTGGGAGAAGATCCCGTGCAAGGTCAAGGCCGTATTGCTGGCATATGGCAGAGATGTTTGGGAAGCGGGCGCGCATCTTTTCGGCAGGAAGATGGCGCAGGTCGAGGTACTGGCAATCGGTGCCTTCTGAGAGCATTTCGCTAAGGATGGCGCGGGCTACAACGTCGCGCGGCTCAAGCTCGGCGCGAGGCCCATAGCGCAACATGAAGCGCTCACCAGCATGGTTGCGCAGGTAGGCACCTTCGCCACGCACGGCTTCTGAGATCAGGTGGGAGCCGCCACCAGCCACCAGGACGGTGGGGTGGAACTGCATAAATTCCAGGTCAGTAAGGGTAGCGCCTGCACGCCACGCCAGGGCAAGACCATCGGCAGTCGCGCCTGAGGGATTCGAGGTATGTAACCAGAGTCCACCGGCGCCACCATTGGCCAGGACCGTTGCACTGGCTGTTATCGAGAAGGCATGACCACTTTTATCAATAGCCTCGACACCGATACAGGCTCCATCTTGTATAAGGAGGTTACTGACGTAGGTTTCTTCATATAACACGATGCCAGGGCGTTTTTGTAACGCAGTGATAAGGGCTCGTTCGATTTCTGCTCCGGTGGCATCTCCACCCGCGTGAAGGACGCGCCAGCGGCTGTGCGCGGCCTCGCGCCCAAGTAACAGGCCATCGGGCGTGACATGTGAAAAGTTTGTCGCACTTGTCGCACTTGTTTCAATTGTTTCAGTTGTTTCAGTTGTCGCGTTTGTAGTGATGGCATCGCTGCCAGGCTGAGCACGATCAAATTGAACGCCCATGTGGATGAGCCACTGTACGGCAGCAGGGGCCTGTTCTACAAGAATACGCACGGCTGCTTCGTTGCAGAGACCGGCACCGGCGGCAATGGTGTCTTGAAAATGGAGCTCGGGGCTATCGTCGGCGCCCAGAGCGGCAGTAAGGCCTCCCTGAGCATAGCGAGTGTTGCTTTCGCCAAGCTGGCCCTTTGTAAAGAGGGCGACGCGCATATGCTCTGGTAAACGCAAAGCGACCGAAAGCCCCGCGATTCCTCCTCCGATAATGGCGACGTCAAATGTCTGACCATATGCCATATCGCGTGCCATATGTATATCCTTCCTGTATGACATAGTGTCCAAAGTACACTATGCTAAGTGTAAAAAAAACACTTAGTTACAAGTTAAAAAAAGAATAGGTGTTACTTGTACACTAACAATGATACCCAGTATACCTGATAATTTTTGGAAATACAAGGGTACTTTTTACACTAACCTGGGGCGGACGCAAGGGCTACATTGCTGTAAAATCCTCCTTGAAGGTCTCTCCAGATTTGTAAACGGTGGGTTTGCCCTGGCGATAGAGCGTTACAGAGCCTTTTCCATACACGCGCCAGCCAACTGTTTTCCCCGCAGGGCCATCATCGAGCATGCCTGTTTGCTCATCGATGCCCAGCAGCAGCACATCCGGCACGAGGTTAGAGAGACGAGAGGCCCAGCTTTTGCCAAAGGTATTATGATGAGGCAGGACACAGGTGTTGGGCAGTAAACCCAATCCTGTAACGACCTGATTTTTAGCAGGATCGAAGTAATACTGGCACATAACCATGGCTCCGGCGCTGCTGCCCGCGATTACAGCGCCAGATTGATATGCCTTGAGCATGGCTTGCCAGCTTGCGCTATCCTTGATTGTTTCGCCGAGATAGCCGGTGAAGCCTCCGAGCATGTAGACCAGGCGGGCCTGGCTGATTATTGCGGCTATGGATGGGTCGTTGGCAGAGGCTTTGTCAATGACAGGCAGAGATTCGACCTGGGTAGCTCCAAGGCTGTGAAACCACCTGACGCCATTGTTCCCTGCGCGCTGATGATTGTTGTCGGAGGCGGCTGCCGTCGGGATAATGCAGATACGGGCGTCCGGACCGCCGGCAAGCTCTAATGCGCGCCGATCAGGCTGGGCCATCTGACCACCAAATTCCGCGCCGCCTTCTAAAAGAAGATATCCTGTCATGTTATTCCACCTTCATTTGCTACATGTATACCGGGTCAAGTGCCGGGTGATAGGCTGGCATCATGGAAGTTCCAGGAC
>JBGQJX010000418.1:0-3931 GCA_041499255.1 Ktedonobacteraceae bacterium
ATTCGGTCTGCCCTTTGCCCTGGCCTCTTCCCATTTTCTCATCGGCTGGCGCATCATGTATGGAATAGGAGCCTCGCTTGCGGTAGTCGGACTGCTGCTGCGTTTTTTTGGATTGCCCGAATCACCGCGCTGGCTTATTTCGCAGGGTCGCCTCTCCGCAGCGGATCGGGTCGTGTCGAATATGGAGAAAAAGGCGCTTACCCGTATACGAGAACTGCCACCCGTTGCGCCTGAACTCCCGGTTCGCACGATGGCTCGCAGCACGGGATACAGAGAAATCTTCAGCAATGCGCTCTATTTCAAACGCACCATTCTCCTGCTGGTCGTCTGGTTACTGGGCTACATCACGGTCTACTCCTATATAGCAGGTTTCACGGTGCTGCTGAGCACGCTGGGGTATCCTGTATCCGAAGCGGGACTCCTCTCGTCCCTAAGCATCTCAGGTGGCCTGGCCTGTGGGTTCATAGCCTACACCCTTGGGGAGAGACTCGAGAGGAAGTACTGGCTCCTTATTTCGGCAATGCTGTCGTTGGCGGGAGGCATCGTCATCGCCATGAGTGGAGGCGACTTTGGCATTACTTTTCTGGGGTCTTTTGTGGTTACCCTGGGGAGCTATCTCTGGCTCCCCATTACCTACGCGTGGACGACGGAGAACTATCCCACGAGGGCTCGGGCAAGTGGGTTTGCCCTGGTAGACGGTGTCGGGCATGTAGGAGGAGGCATCGGCCTGACTTACATTGTCTCACTCGTCTTCAGATTAGGATCGTTAGGGACGTTTGTGCTGGTCGGGAGTTGTCTTCTAGTTGCCGCCTCACTGGCGCAGTTTGGACCTGCTACCCGGCACAAACGTTTGGATGAAATTTCACCGTAGACACCTTTTGATGTAATACTCGCTGCCCATTCTGTTTGTTGGGCGATAGACAGATCCTCTCATACTATTTGATCGACACATGAAGCTAGTATGCTGGCAGCCGGGCCTGGCAGCAAGGGAAGGAAAGGGAGAGATATGCCTAATCAGTATGTATTGATGCGTGGCGATACACTGTCTCAGGGGCGATACCGTATTTTGAACCAGATCACCCTGCCGGAGCCTCAACAGGGGCAGGGAGCAGCATGGACAGCAATCGATATGCAAGCATCACGCATTCGTGTCGTGATTCGCGAGGTCGTTGTACCCCAGGCAATGGCGAGGGTATCTTCCGTGTCTCATGTCGTTTCTGCGGCAGTGCAGCGCATGCGAACGTTGGAACGATATGAAGGTTTCCCCCAGGTGATTGATCTTTTCAGTGAAATGGGAGCAAATTTCATAGCGCTGCTCTATCCTGAAGGTGAAAGTCTCGCGGCTCTGCTCAAGCGACAAAGCGGTGCCTTGCCAGAGCCGATGGTTGCGGAGTACGGCTATCAACTCTGTGGTCTGTTAGCTGTATTGGCAGATCAGCAACCGCCGATCGTACATGGTTCCATCAACCCTGAAACCATCATCATCCGTGAAGATATACAGCGTGCATCGCTCATCCACTTGCCGCTCTTTCCACCGGAAGTGCCATCTACCGGCGCACAGAAAGTATCATCAGGGTACTATGCGCCAGAGCAAGTGCATGGTGAGGTAGATCTAACATCCGATTTATATGGATTAGCTGCCACTATGTATCATGCTGTGACAGGCTATAATCCGCAGGAGCGCCTCACCTTTTTCCATCCACCTGCGCGCCGCCTCAACCCAACAGTGACCAAACAAATGGAGATGATCCTTGCGCGACAACTGAGTCTCTCGAAGTCGCAACGCTATGCGCATCCCGTCGAAATGCAAAAGGACCTCGCCGGCTTGATTGAATCTTATCCAGATTCAACTAACATCGAGTCTTCAACGTCCGTTGGCGATCCTCTCCGCCGCAGCGTAGCGCAGTATAGCGAACAAACGCGGAGTGTTACCTTACTCAACATGGGTGTTTTTGCTGCCATCAGCGTGTTGTTGTTGGTCGTAGTACTTCTTGTCATTCTACGCCCTTAGGGCCCTAACTCAAATACGATGACCAGGGGGAGAGGCCCTTGAGACATAGATACCCCCTTTCTCCAGCCTGGTTTCACACATTATGTCCGCGAGGGACGATTTGCGTCGTGTTGAGGCGGTCAATGCGTTCGCCCTCAGCGTCTTACCGGATTCAAAACGCTGGGCACATTGTGGGCCGTGTTCATTATTGTTGCCGTGATAGCCAGTCGAGCACGTGTGCCGCGTTCTGGTCTGGCGGAAAGACTGGGTAGAATACCTTGATGATCTTTCCATCTTCGACGATCAACGTGACTCGCTTGATCAGCGTCATGCCATCAACGGTGAAAGTCGGCAAGCGCAACGCCTGTGTAAAGATGAGATCAGCATCGCTTAACAGGGAGAACGGCAGGTGCAGGCGCAGCGCGGCCTCTTGCTGATAAACGGTATCCTGCGTACTCAAGCCATATACGTCCGTGTGCAAGCCCTGTAGCTCTTGATAGTGGTCGCGAAAAGCGCAGGATTGAGGGGTACATCCCCGCGCGCCCGGTATCAAATCCCAGCCGGCCGGTATTGGCTGGTCTGGCCTGCCCGTGCGTGGGTAGCAATAGATGACCGTCCGTCCAGGCAACTTTGCCAGGTTCACCATCGAGCCTGCCGTGGATATAAGTGCCACATCGGGTAGGAGGAAGCCGGTGAGATGATCGCACGCGCCATCATCAACGGGAATGGGTAGGTCTTCTGGGAGTTCGTAGATATTGGGTGAGTCGGACATGGATGGCTCCTGACAGTGAATTGCCAGCTATGCTACCTGTGGAAATACATTTCAAAAAGAGATGATCTACATTTTTATTGTACCATATGAGCCTGAGTTACAGAAGAGCCTATTTCACCCAGGCAGGGCTTTACGATGTACCCGTCTTTCTTGCGAACTCTGTGAGCGGTGATATGCGCTTGCTCGAAAGCACGAATGCACCTGAGGATATGGCTAGCCTCATGAAAGGACGTATGAATTATCTCATCATGGTGCCATAGGGGAGATCGTCATCGCCCCTGGCGGATAATGGCCATCATCTCTGGTACTGTCGTGACCTTGATACGCGGACGCCCCTGCCTGGCGCCGCAGGCTACCTCGCACCGATCCAGGATCTTCCAATCCTGATATGTCACATAGTCGATGTCTCGCTCACGGAGTTCCACCTCAATTCGCGATAGGCCGCGATGATCATCGCAGATTCCCTGGAGGGTTGGCAAGTCGGCCAGCATTGACGCGACAGTGGCAACCGCGTCGGGTTTATTGTTTCCGATCAGACCGGTGGGGCCGCGCTTGGCCCACCCGACCACATATTCACCCGGCACCACTTTACCAGTGGACTGCTGCACGACTCGCCCAGAAATATTGCTGATGGTAGAAGTCGTATGATCGAACGGTACGCCCTCGATCGGTACGCTGCGATAGCCAATGGAGCGCAACACCAGAGACGCCTCAATGAACTCAAACGTGCCGGTTCCTTTCGGCCGCACCCCGCCATTGGGATCTGTGGCAAGCTCATTGTGCTCGATCCTTACGCCTGCAATCCGCCCGTTCACGCCGACAATTTCCACCGGTGAGATCAGGAAACGTATGGAAATGCAGCGAGGAGCAGTGCGCTCGGAGCGAGCGGCATATCCGTGCAGACACTCCAGGTTTGCCTTCGCAGTGCGATCTTCTTCGAGAGCAGCCATGCTGGTTGGATCAAGTTCGATGTTGTGTGGGTCGACGAGTACATCTACCCCATCAAGCCTGCCCAGTTCCTTGATCTCGGGATTCGTGAACGCTGCCTGCGCTGCACCACGTCGCCCCAGGACTATCACCTCGCGGATCCTGCTCTGGCGCAACTTCTCCGGTGCATGGTCGGCGATATCAGTCTTCATTAACGCATCCGGAGATATGACGAGCATGCG
>JBGQJX010000419.1:0-3919 GCA_041499255.1 Ktedonobacteraceae bacterium
CCATTACCGATCATGGCGCGATGTATGGCGCGATAGAGTTTTATAAAGCGTGCAAGGCGGGTGGCATAAACCCTATTATCGGCATTGAAGCCTATCTGACCGCAGATATGTATGACCACTCCAAACGCTTCAGCGACGATTATCATCACCTGCTACTCCTGGCGAAAAATAATACCGGCTATTATAATCTCTTGAAATTGACCACTATTGCCCATACTGAGGGATGGCATCTACGGCCGCGCATCGACAAAAAAGTCCTGGAGAAATATGCCGAGGGGCTGATTGTTACCTCTTCCTGTCTCTCGGGCGAGATTCCCAAAACGCTGCTGAAAGAGCAGCAGGAAGAAGCTTATAAGATGGCCCGCTGGTACCAGGATGTCTTCGGGCCGGAGAACTTCTACCTGGAAATCCAGGAGCATCACGGTATCTTCGAGGATGGGAAACCATCGCCGCAGGGACAGCTCAATCAATTGCTCTATCGCATGCATAAAGAGTTGGATATTCCTATGGTGGTGACCAACGACCTGCACTACGTGGATGGGCACGATGCCACCTCACACGATGTGCTGCTCTGTGTGCAGACGGGCAAACAGCTTGACTCGCCCAAACGCATGAAGTTCGATAGCCATGAATACTACTTGAAAAGTCCGGAAGAAATGGCGCGTCTCTTTCCCGATTTGCCCGACGCGCTGATGAACAGCGTACGAATCGCCGAGCAATGCAACGTTGATCCACTGGCCTACAAAGCGCAACTGCCAAACTATAACATACCTCCGGAGTATCGTTCGCAAAAGGACTATCTACTCGCCCTTTGTTTAGGCGGCGTTAAAGAACGCTTTGGGGATGTGACTGAAAAGATCGAGATGCAGCTACATTATGAGATCGACATGATCGCAGAAAAAGGCTTCGTGCCCTATTTCCTGATTGAGTGGGATTTTGTGAACTACGCGCGTTCGCACGGCATTCGTTGTTCCGCACGAGGTTCGGCTGCCGGCAGCCTGATGGCCTACACATTGGGCATCACGAACGTAGACCCAATACGCTACCAGCTCCCTTTTGAACGCTTCTTCAATACTGAGCGCGCGGACATGCCTGATATCGATATGGACTTCCCAGATGATCGACGTGAAGAAGTGATCGAGTATGTGGCGCACAAGTATGGTGAGGACTGCGTGGCGCAGATGGTTACATTCAATACGATGGCGGCCAAGGCGTCCATCAAGGACGTGGCGCGTGTCATGGGAGAGCAGGGAGTAGGCGACAGTATTACCCGCCTCATTCCCACAGGTCCGCGAGTCACGCTGCAAGGTTCGCTCGAGAGCGTAAGAGAACTGGGCGACCTGTATAAGGACAACAATGTGGCGCAGGAGATCATCGAACAGGCGTTGAAGCTGGAAGGTTCGGTGCGTACAACAGGAGTACACGCAGCCGGCGTGATTGTTGCCAATGAAGCGCTGGAACATTTTGTGCCGCTGCAACTGCGCGATCCCAAAGATCCCAGTAAGGGGCGCATCACTCAATACGAACAGGCACACCTGGAAGAGCTGGGCCTGATCAAGTTCGACTTTCTGGGCCTCTCCAACCTGACCATCCTGGATAATACGCTCAAATTCATCTGGCAGTCACATAACGGGGAAGAGGTGATCCTGGAAAAGGTGCCGCTTGATCCCGTACCTGGCGATGATGAGCAGAACGCCAGACGCCAGAAGGCGTTCGACCTGCTGGCAAGCGGCGAGACGACAGGTGTCTTCCAGTTGGAAGGCACTAAGATGACCGAATATATCAAACAGCTCAGGCCAACCTGTGCCGAGGACGTGATGGCGATGATTGCGCTCTACCGCCCCGGACCAATGGACAGTATCCCTGACTTCATCGAGGCCAAGCATGGCCGCAAAAAAATCAAGTATCTCGATCCGCGCCTGGAGGAATGGTTGGCGGAGTCCTACGGGGTGATTGTATACCAGGACCAGGTGCTGTTCATTGCCGTTGGCCTGGCAGGCTTCACCTGGGGTAAAGCCAATAAATTCCGCAAGGTGCTCAGTAAGAAGATCGTCCATGAAGTTGAGGGCTATAAAGAAGATTTCGTGCGGGGATGCATAAAGAATGGAGTCGCGCCAGAGGTAGCCAAGGAACTCTTTACGCTGATCGAACCGTTTGGCGGCTACGGTTTTAACAAGGCTCACGCCGCCAGCTATGCCGTCGTCGCGTTCTATACGGCCTATCTCAAAGCCAATTATACCGCTGAGTTCATGGCTGCAACGATGACCACTGAAGCCGCAGACGCAAAGAAGATCGCCAACGCTATTGCCGAGTGCAAACGCATGGAAGTAGAAGTACACGGCCCGGATGTGAACAAGAGCGATAGGGGCTTTACGGTAGAAAACGGAGGGGTGCGTTTTGGGCTGCTCGCGATCAAGGGCATTGGCGAGGGACCAATCAGCGAAATTGTACGCGCTCGTGGCGAAGGGGGACCCTTCAAGTCTCTGGCGGACTTCTGCACGCGTGTCGACCCCAAATTCGTTGGCAAAGGAGCCATTGAGACGCTGATTAAAGTAGGCGCTATGGATTCGCTTGGTCCACGCCACCAGTTACTGGCCTCTGTTGATAGTGCTATGAAGTGGGGTAAAAACCAACGAACTTCACAAGAGCAAGGGCTGATGAGTCTTTTTGGCGATATGGAAGGGGTAGAAAGCGCCTTTGAGTTCGTGCTTAAAGCTGACATTGATGAGATCTCGCGCAAGCAGTTGCTCGCCTGGGAAAAAGAACTCATCGGCGTCTATATTTCAAAACACCCCCTGACGTATCTCAGCGATCTGCTCAAGGACCGGGCGTCTCATACCACTGTTCAAATTACCGAAGAACTGGATAAGCAGAAAGTGGTTGTGTGTGGAACCATCAAGGAGGCCCGGCGCCTCACCACCAAAAAAGGCGACACTATGTGCGTGGTTCAACTTGAGGATATTTTTGGCTCTATCCACGTCACGATCTTCCCCAGGCTTTACGAAGAAACGGCGGAATTGTGGGTTGAGGATACCGTCGTAATTATACGTGGTGAAGTGCAGGTACGTCGCGATGAAGCAGGTATTCTGTGCAACAGCGTCGAGAAGCTTCAGGCGGTCGAGGAAGAGATGAACAGGAAGAAATATCATGTCTGGATAACGGTGCAACTAAGCGGTTCAGATGAGAAGGCTGTCTCTGATGATATGATGCGCGTTTATGATATCTACAACTGTATTCGTGACAAACCTGGTCGCGATCTCTATGACATCCGGGTTTGTAATGGCGAGTGGGAGGTGCTTTTGACGCCCAGCAATAATACTATGCACTACTCAGAAGAGGTGCATGAAAAGCTGAACGCGGTTCTATTAGATAAGGGTGTGGTTGAAGCGAAACTAGTGGAACGGTGAATCTCTAACTGATCATAATACCGGTGTTATGGCCGCTTAGGGTGTATGAATTGTTTGTAGGTAAGCGGTTCTAATGGGGCCGATAAATCGGCGGTAATACGCATCAACCTAAGGGAAGCCCAGCGAGAGACCCTTCGCTGCGGCTCAGGGTGACAATGTGAGTCATCTTCGGTTGATGCTTATTGGGGCCGATAAATCGGCGGTGGCCGCGATAAATCGGGCCCTACAAGGATTTCATACGCCTGGCCGCTTATGCAACTCTTCCCAAATGAAATGAATTGCGGTATTCTTAGATTGTACGTAGGTATGCTCTCAAATCTAACTTCAATCGATTTTCTTACGAAATAATCATAAAACATGCTCTTCAATCTGACGTTATCACGAAGCTTCTAAATTGAGAAAAGGCTTAACAGAGTGAGTTCTGAAAACAGGGGAACTTCGCCGCTTGAGGCTGGACAGGGTAATCGCGGATCATTGTCTTCTGAGCGATGGGGAGAGTGGAGAGAGTGGGA
>JBGQJX010000420.1:0-3899 GCA_041499255.1 Ktedonobacteraceae bacterium
AAGTAAATGGCCGGCGCGCTTACCTAAAGCCTACATCGCCGAAACCGAAACCGAACAGGACAAGAATGTGGGGTCTGATGGCGTTGACCGGGGCAGTGATGCTTATTCTACTCATAGGCTCGATCATCGTCGGGCAGTCCCGACCAACAACGTCCACAACGAATACAACAACCAGCAGCAACACTTCGTCAGTGCCAACAGTCGTTGTTCCAGCGCACAACATCTACAACGCGCAGATTCCCCCGGTGTCCCCGGGCAACACTGTCAATATCAATCTCACGATGAAAGAGCTTCTCATCTCGATTGCTCCAAATGTGGCATATCACGCGTGGAGCTTCAACGGGACAGTGCCAGGGCCGATCCTGCATGTTCGCCAGGGACAATTAGTGCATACGACACTCGTCAATGAAGGCAGCATGGCGCACTCAATTGACTTCCACGCGGCGCAGGTACCCTGGAACGTGGACTATCAATCCATTGAACCAGGAAAAAGTTTCTCGTTTACGTGGCGCGCGAACTATCCCGGTGTGTTTATGTACCACTGCGGCACCCCGACCGTGATTTATCACATGGCTAATGGCATGTACGGAACGATCATTGTCGACCCCGCAAAAGGCTGGGCGCCTGCTACAGAGTACGCGCTGGTACAGAGTGAGTTTTATACCCACCAGATTCCCGATGGTTCGTATTCGGTAGACGTCACAAAAATGATGAGTAACATCCCGGACTACGTCGTGTTCAATGGGTACGTCAACCAGTATAAAGATGCCCCGCTGACAGCAAAGGTTGGCCAGCGCATCCGGCTGTTCATTTTGAACGCAGGCCCGTCGCAGTTCTCGGCCTTCCATGTCATCGGAGCGCTTTTCAGCGATGTGTATATCGATGGCAACCCGGCCAATCACATGGTGGGGAACCAGACGATCACCATCCCGCCGGGAGGTGGCGTGGTAGTGGAAATGGTGATACCGGCAGCAGGGCTGTATCCCTTCGTCACTCACTCATTTTCTGATGCCAGTAAAGGTGCTCTTGGGGTATTGAAAGTTACTCCGTGACGACTCCCTACGGCTAAAGCCGAGGCGCTGAAACGCAGGGTTTTAAGGGCCGGTTCGATAATTTGGCTCATGTCCAGGAGTGGACATGAGCCACGAACGAAGTAGTACTCCTCAGAGGCCCATTACTGCTACCTTGATCCCTGCTCCGCTGGCGGCTTTGTCCAGCGCTGCATGAGCAGACCGGAGCGGGAAACGGTCAGTCACCATTGCTTCCACCTTGATACGCCCCGACTCAATAAGCTGAAGAGCAGTCTGATAGTCGGCACGCCGGGAATTCGCACTGCCAGTTACCTCCAGTTCTTTGTAGTGGATGAGGTTAGACTCGATCTCCGCCCACCCTTTGCCGGCAAGGCCAGCAAACATATTGACACAACCTCCCTGTCGAGCCATATTGAGAGCATTATTCACTAGCCCGGGTAGGCCAATGCAGATAATGACCGAATCCACCCCAAGCCCTCCTGTAACCTCAGACACTATTGAAGAAAGGTCTTCAGCGGTAGGGTCAACAGTGATATGTGCCCCAAAGTTGGAGGCGACAGCCCGACGAGGAGCTGAGGGATCGCTCACGATGACGGCGCGCGCTCCTGCCAGGAGAGAAAGCTGGAGGTGAAACAGGCCAATGGGACCTGACCCCATAATGAGCACGGTGGAGTTCAGGTGTATCCGAGAGCGGTGGTGGCCGTTGACGCAACAGGCCAGTGGCTCGGCGAGTGCCAGATATTCCGAAGGTACATCCTTTTGAGCAACAAAGAGATTCCCAGCTGCTACTGCGTCAGCAGGGATCCGCACATATTCACTTAAGCCCCCATTCACATCATAGCCTACTATTTTCTGGTTGGGGCAAACATTCTCCATGCCATTTTGACAATAGAAACAGTGGTGACACGCGATTACCGGGGCCATCGCTACCGCTGCTCCCACCTCATATCCTCTTACATGCTGACCTACCTTATGCACGTAGCCTGCCATCTCGTGGCCCAGGATGGTGGGTAGGGGGATGCCTTTTGTCTTTTCTCCACGGAAGATGCGCACATCAGTTCCACATATCGTGTTGGCACCTACCTTGACGAGGACTTCGTCCGGTCCAATATCGGGCGTATCAACCTCCATTACTTCCATCTGGCCGGGACGTTGAAACACTGCTGCAAGCATTTTATTCCTCCTGGTATTGTCTCTTGTTATCCCTTACGACTTGCAACGTGTTGGGCAACATCGTGCATCAAGTCCCGCATCTGAGGATAAGTGGCTATATATTTATCCACGTAGAACTGATATTCTTTGTGCCGTTCCTGATCTGGCTCAATACGATGGCTCGTATGCACCATATGGCGTGCTGCTTCCTGTAGATTTGGGTATATTCCTGCGCCCACCGCTGCTAGTATTGCTGAGCCCAGCACCGTAGCTTCGTCCACTTTTGTGAAGGTGATCGGAAGATTGCTGACGTCTGCATGAATCTGCATCCACAACTTACTCTTCAGAGAACCTCCGCAAGCAACGATCTGCTGCGGCTGGAAGCCATAATTGCGTAGTGTCCGAAAGATAAGTTCCGTCCCATAGCAGATGCCCTCCACAATCGCACGGTAGACATGCGTCGTGTTGTGCTTAAGGGTAAGTCCCCAAATCATCCCACGTGCTTCTGGGTCGGTATAGGGAGTACGGTTTCCTTGCCAGTGTTCCACCACCATCAGTCCATCAGAACCTACAGGCAAGTTCTCAGCGCGCTTATTGAGCAGATCGTAAAGGTCGAGTCCAAGCGTACTAGCCTCCTCAACGAGTCCCCCACAGAAATTATCCCGGAACCATTTGACGATGGAGCCAGTGGAAACTTGACCACCTTCCACCACGTACTGGCCAGGAATCACAGCGTCAGTGAAGGCGCCAAAGAACCCCGGGCCATAAATGGCCTCTGCTGACTCACAAAAAATGGCATGCGATGATCCCGTGATAAGGGCGATCTTGCCTGGGGCTAGCACATCCATACCCACTGTACCCACCATAGAATCCGCCCCACCTTCAGCAACTGGAATACCAGGGGGTAGACCAAGCTCCTCTGCCGCTTTCTTGCTGAGACCACCGACCACGGTACCCATGTCCAGTACCTTCTGGGGGAACTTCTCGAGAAGATCGCCCAGTCCAACAGCCTGATAGAGACTGACTGGAAAACCGCCGTTGTTGCGGTCGTAGTACCAGCGAAGGCTGGCGATGTTGATACTCGCCGTCCATTCGCCAGTGAGACGGTGGGTCATCCAATCAGTGTATTCACAAATATGTGTAGCGGCACGATAAATGTCCGGCTCATTCTCCTTCAACCAGAGGGCCTTACAGGGCATCCACTCCGCTGAAACTTTGGCGAAGCCATTGTATTTGAGTGCCGCATCCCCAGTCTCGGCGACTCGGCGTGCTTGATCGGCGGCACGAATATCCATCCAGATGATGGCTGGTCGCAGTATTCGGTCGTACTTATCCAACGCGACAACTGTGCAGGTCGTACTGTCTAAAGAGATGCCAGCGATCTCATTGGGCGCAATGCCGTTTTTACTCATCACATCCCTGACCGCCGCTACCAGTGACGCCCACCACTCATCGGGGTCCTGCTCTGCCCAGCCGGGGCGCGGGTGCTTGAGTGTATACGTGTGGCTCGCGAAGCCTACTGGTGTACCTTCCTGGTCGAAGACGCCAACGCGCACGCTCTCCGTTCCACCATCAATTCCCATGAAGTAAAGGCTGCTCACTATTGTAGGTCTCCTCTTTTTTTCACAAGAAGGGCTTTAGCCCGCCGGAAGCCACGCCGTTTCAACGGCAGTGGTAAGGCGATTGTGGCTTTAGCCCTTGCCGATTTGACACTAC
>JBGQJX010000421.1:0-3898 GCA_041499255.1 Ktedonobacteraceae bacterium
AAAGAAGGGTACATGGTGACAACAGATTCCCACGTTTCCATGAGTTCTCTGAACAAGTACCACAAACTCTATGGTAATGCAAATATCCAGGCGCCAGTAATGCACGGAAGTTTGTTTTGGGATGAATGCAAGTCTCTACCAAAAATGCGGCGTGAGTGCCCCTGGCTTGAGTCATGGGGGTGAAACGCCGCCCGGACGCCTCCGGAAACGTCCTCTTGACACGGTCTCGTGTGTCCACTAGAATACGGCCATGAGGACCTACGAATATCGCCTGCTCGTGAATAGGCACCAATCCCACCTGCTCATGCAATGTTTGCGCGAGTCTCGCCTCCTTTATAATGAGATGCTTGAAACCGTCAAACAGCACTACGCCGACAAGGGGACCTTCCCAGGCAAGTATGATCTCACCGCGCAATTCAAAGGCCGTGGCGGGGAGCATGTGCCAGCCACGACGGTGCAAACCCTGGCCGATCGCCTCTGCAAAGCCCTCAAACGCTTTCTGGCCTGCAACGCCCTCACTCAGCCCGTGGGGTTCCCTCGCTTCAAGAGTGCGAACCGTTGGCATTCCATTCAACTGAGGCAGTACGGCAAAGATGTTTCTCTGCATGAAGACCACAGGCATCTCATCGTCCCTGCTAAACTGGGCACATCCCTCAAGATCAAGATGCATCGCCCGCTGGAAGGAACCCCCAGGACGGTGCACCTGGTGTTGCGGGCCGATGGACATTGGTATGCCCTCATTGTCTGTGAAACCACTCCCCAAACTGCACACCTTCCCTCTGCATGCGCTCATCCTGATATTGGCCTTGACGTTGGACTCAAGGTGTTCCTGGCCGACTCTCTTGGCCACACAGTCGAAAACCCACGCTATTATCGCACCTCTCAGAAAACGCTGAAGCACAAGCAACGGGCCTTATGCCGGCGCAAAAAGGGCAGCCATCGACGCCGCAAAGCTGCCAGGAACGTGGCCAAGACCCATCTCAAGATCGCTCGGCAACGCCGCGATTTCCACTTCAAGACCGCCAAACCGTACACCGAACGATATCATCGCATTGCGGTTGAGGATTTGCATATCACAGGGATGGTCAAAAACCATCGCCTGGCGAAAAGCATCATGGACGCCTCCTGGGGCGCGTTTCTCGACATCCTTGAAGCCAAAGCTGAAAATGCTGGACATCAGGTGATCCGAGTCAATCCGCGCTCCACCACACAGACCTGTAGCAACTGTGGCGAACGTATTCAGAAGAGCCTGAGCGTTCGTACCCATGTGTGCACCTCCTGTGGCTATGTGGCCGATCGGGATGTCAATGCAGCCCAGAACATTTTGTTCAAGGCCAGGGCATGGCCTTCAGGGACGGTCTCCGCTGGGAGTCCGGTTGAACTGAGAAGCCCCCGGCTTTAGCCGTGGGGAGTTGTCACAATATTCTATTCCATATCATAGAGCGGAGTGCAAGCCCTGGGAAATAGGGCAACTACCTGAGATTTTATCGGGTGACACCTGATAACGCATGGGTTGTGAAGTGGAACTCAACAAAATTAAACTCATCTAATATAGATTAATATACATTAATTAATAATTAGAATTGAAACAGAAGTGTTTATATAGTTGATTTTTGTCAAATTGATATGTTATGCTAGACAAGGTTCTTGAAAAAGAACAAGTTAAACAAGATACAGGCTTTTACCCGGTGAATGGTAATGAAGGCCTGGTACATGATGAAGAAGTAGTTTTAGAAGATAAAGCTTCAAAAGGAGGAAAATGTATGGCAGATAATCAAAGATTGGCCGAGCACGGCGTTTCCGTTACTGTAGATGCTCCAGTGCATCAGGTATACGCGCTTTTCTCGCACTTCAATGACTTTCCGAAATTCATGAGTTTTGTGAAGGAAGTCACCTACTATGACAACCAGCGCAGTCACTGGGTAGCTGAGGTTGTTGGGCGCCATGAATGGGATGCCATTAATGAATATTGGATTGAGGATCGCCAGATAGGCTGGCGTTCAACCAGTGGCTTTGAAAATGCTGGCCGGGTGACATTTGAGCCATTAGGAGCAAGTCAGACGCTCGTGAATGTGCTCATTCGCTACAATCCACCCGCTGGCATGCTTGGCGATGCAGGCGAAAAATTGGGTGCTGGCAGCCGCTTTGACAACGTTCTGCAGCATGACCTGGACAATTTTGCCCGTATGGTCGCTCAGGCTCCCGCAGGTGCGCTCGATCCAACCTCGTCGAACTACCTCTTTCATAGTGGTAGCGCGGCTTCAAAGGGGACGACCACCAGTCGCCAGGATGAAACGATGGGAAGCCGTTATGCTCCTACTGCTGACCGACCTGTCACGGACCAGGATATCATCGGCGGACAGTATGACAGGCCGACGTCACAGGGCAGTTACAGCGATCGCGACAGGACCTACTAAGCCTGGTGTACAATTTGAACTGGTTGAGGGCACGGTGAGTATTCACCGTGCCTTCTACTTATCTGAATTTATCAATACTTATTGAAGCGAATAGTCAGCAATATACGTGTTGTACATGATGTGTGGGGGAGTGGGCGTACAAAAGAGTATTAGAAACAACTGAGTATGAATGAAACTGAACAAGCTGACCTGGGAAATAACATCTCGCGGACAAGCCGCGTTACAAACGCAAATGGACAAATTGATCCAATTGGACAGAGTATAGAGGCAACCGCGAACCTTCATATTCATATGGAACGGAAAGTAGATCCTCATCAGCGCTCCATAGAATCAGTTACGGCTTTCCTTGGACGCCCAAGATTTCTCTATATCATTCTGCTGTTTGTCGCGCTCTGGATCCTCCTCAATATTGCGCTCAAGCTTGCAGGTATTCATCCTATAGATCCTCCCCCATTTAGCTGGCTGCAGGGTTTAATCGGGCTAAGCGCATTATTGATGACCATTGTTGTCCTAATCACTCAGCGGAGACAGAACAGGGCGACGGAACTGCGTAGACAGCTAGATTTACAGGTTGGCCTGCTGGTCGAGCAAAAAGTGACCAAGTTAATCGAGCTTGTTGAAGAATTGCGCCGTGATATGCCCCAGGTCGAGAATCGACATGACCCGGAGGTTGAAGCACTTAAGGAGCCTGTGAATCCACACGAAGTTATTTCGACCCTCAACCAGGTGATAAAAGAGGCTAACGAGGAAACGCACAAAGAATGAGCAGCAATACTTCCCTTTTTGAAGTTATTTTGACTTGACTTTTGGGGCTTCCTATGGTATGTTTGTATATAGTCCAGGGAAGCAAAGATACCCTGGCACAGGGCGGCTACCCTGCATTGGTAAATCCGAAAGGAGACATTATGAAGCCAATGAAGAAACCAGTTCGCCTCTTAGGGATGGTATTTCAAATTGACAAGTAGAGCCCGTGCAGGCGGGCATCCGAGCCTCTGAGCGTCTGACCATTTCCTGACTTAACCGCGTCTATCTCCTGTTTGCACAGAATAGCCGGTACTATATGACGAATAACGTCGCAGGTTGGCAGGGGTACGCAGAGGGATGTTGCTAAGGGCATAACAGTATATATCTTGCCCATATGTTTGCAATAAATCTCGGTTGACGTGACACGGGAGTTGTGCAGAAAAGAAACACACAAGGACTGGATAACAAGAGTATCCAGTCCTTGCTGGCATTACAAGAGCTTTTTACCAAGTCGCGGCGTAAAGCCCCTGGTGTCTCACCATGGGGATATCAGCCGCGCCGTCCGCAGACGGAGCATGCTTTTGATATCTCTCTAGGGAGCTATATCCATATGGACGGATTGATGCCAATGGTATACTTGTTCTAGTTCAATTGCACCTGAAGAAAAGAAGAGTGTTTCGCTGGGTTCCACGGTAATTCGCTCCCGTGGGTAAAAGCACTAGCGTTTTCAAATCGTG
>JBGQJX010000422.1:0-3897 GCA_041499255.1 Ktedonobacteraceae bacterium
GATCGGGGTCGCCATCAACGGCTGAGACAGTAGTCCAGCGCACAATATACACGCCGTTACCACCTGGTTTGATGCCCACGGACATCTCTTTTGGATTTGAGAGCGAGACTTTGGCGTCGCCCTGGCTGATCAATTCGTCGGCTGGACTGTAAACAAAAAGATTGCTGAGTTTCGGGTCAGGGTTGATATTTTCCGCGCACTCTACAGTAACCTTATCAGGAGCTTGCGTGATAGTTGAATCAATTGCTGGTGTGGCGCTCAATACTTTGGCGTGGGCCGGGTGTGCAGAGACTGTTCCTGCTACTACAAAGAGCAACCCCAGGCCGAGTAGTGCTGCGAATAGAGTATGTGCAAAGCGATGCGCTGTCTTCATAATAAATCCTCTTTCTCTTGAAAAGAAATGTGCTTGCAAATAGCCTCTCCAGCTTTTACGCGGTTTTGCTGGCTTTCCAGGCGTATGCACGCCTGGCGGTGTAGGCGGCTTTGAGATTGACATAACTCTATATTTCTGTCTTCTGCCGTTGTATTTGTGATAGACTTAAGGACGTATACCTGATTATAGTGTAGGATAGGGAGTCAATAGGGAACGCACGATGAAGTTGCGCATAAATAGAGACGGGGAGCGCTCGTTCTTTGCCGAGACCGCTGCTCTCTGGCCCTGGGTGCTTGTCTTCATCGCATGGTGCTTGATAGTTGTTGCCTCCTCAACGAACCAACTGTACTGGATCGATCATACATATCTGCTCGGTACAAGCCATCTCTCCTGGCTCGCGGCATGTCTGGCCTTCCTGGCGAGCTGGCAGCTCATGACTGTCGCGATGATGCTGCCATCCACCTTCTCCATGTTCTCCCGTATTACTGTGTCCAGTCTCACGCGTGGTTCACTCTGGATCGTCCAGGTCATGTTCCTGTTAGCGTATGCAGCAGTGTGGACAATCTTTGCGCTTGTGGCATTTGTCAGTGATACGTTGCTCCACCAGGTTGTGAAACAGTGGTTCTGGTTGTACTCACACTCGTGGCTGATCGGGATGACACTGCTGGTCATCGCCGGATGCTTTCAATTTAGCCCGCTCAAACGATGGTGCTTGCAGCGTTGCGGAAATCCTTCCAGCTTATGCACATTGGACGATCAACAGACGATACGATCGGCAGGATACCTGGGATGGCGCTATGGATGGTTCTGCCTGGGTTCATGTTGGGCGCTTATGTTTGTTTTGTTTAGCCTGGGAGGAAAAAGCCTGCTTAGCATGGCGCTCCTGGCAGTGGTGGTGCTGGTAGAGAAAGAAATCCCGGGCTATCGGTACATCCGATCGGCTATCGGTGTGGCGCTGCTCCTCGCGGCTGTCTGGTGGGCCTTTGCCGGGCTGTAGTACTGTGGGGAGTCGATTCTTCTACTGGAGTCTGGCCGATAAAGCGGCGGTCATAGGCATCAAGCGAAGAAAAGCCCATCACATGCGGGAGGAGCGCTGGCGCGACAGGTGGACAATGCTGTCATGCGGAGCACATTCGCTACGCTCAGTGTAAACTCCGCGAAGCATCTGGAGGGCCATGGAAAGAGACCCTTCACTGCGGCTCAGAGCTTGCCCTGAACGAAGTGAATGGGGTGACAAGGGAACCCTGTCATGCTGAGCGCAGCGAAGCATCTCACTGCCCAGCGCGACAGACCCTTCGCTTCGCTCAGGGTGACAGTGGAGGGGCCGATTTCATCATTCGGATTATTTTTTGAAAATTCATTTATTGACCAGAATCTGCTCCACTTGCAACATTGAGCACAATGAGATACAATATACCCATACCCCCTGGACAGGGGTAGAGAGGAGAACGTGCATGCGCGCTGAAAAGCAGGAAGTCATTAAACGCTTGAATTATATAGAGGGGCACCTCAAAGGTATTCGCAAGATGGTAGACGAAGACAAATATTGCGTCGACATTTTGCGCCAGACCTATGCCGTGCGCAAAGCCATCGAGAAGCTTGAGTCCCTCATTTTAGAGAACCATTTGCAAACGTGCGTTCCTGAGGGTATCACCAGCGGGAAAGCGGATGTCGTCATCGAGGAGCTGGTGCAGCTCTACAACCTGGCCGGAAACCGTTAAGTCGAGAAGAACTCGTCGTATGATGAAAGAGGAGTATAAAAATGGCAGCAGTACAAGAAACCGTGCTCTCAGTCCCCGACATTAGTTGTGAGCATTGTGTAAGGGCGATCAATGGAGCATTGAAAGACTTGCCGGGCATAGAAAAAGTGGATACCGACATCCCGACAAAAACCGTTCACCTGCGCTACGATCCTGCAAAAGTTTCACTGGACAAGGTCGAGGCTGTGCTCGACGATGTTGGCTATGTAGTAGCGAAGTAAATAAGATATAATAGTGCTGTATGAAGAATGAAGAGAAGCTAAAAGAATTAGAAGCACTATTACGAGTAACATTTCGCGACCGTTCGTTGTTGTTGCGAGCAGTGACGCATCACACCTGCTGCCCAGATACAGCAGTCCGTGACTCGTATGATACACTCGAGTTCCTCGGTGATGCCATTATCGGCGCGCACGTCGTAGAGTATATCTATCGCAACTATCCCGACGCCTCCGAGGGGGAGATGACCTCGCTCAAGTCCGAGGTTGTCAGCCGCCGTATCCTGGCCAGGATTGGGCAGCAGATCGGCCTCTTCCCCTATATTCGTGTGGATATTGACAACCTGCGCACCTTCAATGAACGGTCACGCGATTCTCTTTGTGCTGATGTGTTGGAGGCACTGGTGGGGGCCATTCAGATTGACCAGGGACAAGAGGTGGCTTATGACTTTGTGGCACGCTTCATTTTGCCCGTGGTATCACAGTTAAACCACCTGTCGATTGATACGAATCCCAAGGGAAAACTGCAGAAGATCGTTTTGCAGCGTTCGGGGAATCTTCCGCGTTACCGCGTCCTGGAGCAGAGCGGGCATACCAATGATCGACTCTTTACTGTTGGTGTTTTTGAGCACGATTTTTTACTGGGTTTGGGTAAAGCATCAAGCATTAAAGAGGCTGGACGTTTGGCGGCTCGTGAAGCTTTGGAGTTGATGAGCAACAAATAACCGCTCGCTTCCAAAGGATTGGTGTATGCCGTTGTATGGGGTACTTGAAGAGCAAGTTGGATGGTATGAAGCCTCGTTACCATTGCAGGAACGGCGTAATCGCGGCCACTTTTCAACTCCACCACTGCTGGTAGAACACATATTGGATGCCTGTGGTTATACTCCCAATGCTGACCTGCGCTCGATCTGTGTGCTCGATCCAGCTTGCGGCAGTGGCAATTTCCTGGCGGCAACCGCCCGCCGGTTGATCTCTTCAGGTATACAAACCAACGTGCCCCAGGACGAACTACCCTCCCTCGTTCAGCGCAATATCCGGGGCTTTGATTCTGATCCCATCTCCTGCTTCCTGGCCGAGATGCAGTTGAGCGCAACTGTAGCAGGCGCAATGGGCAAAGCAATGGGCACAATGGGCCAGGCGCATCTCGCGAGCACTCCATCCTGGCATATTCACCAGGCCGACGCTCTCACTCTTCCCTGGGAAGAACCTTGTGTCGATTTGTTCCTCGCCAATCCTCCCTATCTCGCGGCAAAGAATATCGACCTCAGCGCCTATCGCTCTACGCATGAGCGCGGACAGGCCGATAGCTATCTCCTTTTTTTGAGCCTGGGACTGCAAATTGTGCGCCCCGGTGGCTGGCTTGGCCTGGTGCTGCCAGATCCCCTGCTGGCGCGTAGCAATGCCGCCAACGAGCGCGCGCTTTTGCTCAAAGAGTTCAGCATACATCACCTCTGGCATCTCGCGGGTGTCTTTCCTGCCCACGTGGGCGCTGCCATCATCATCGCACAAAAAGTTCAGCCGAAAAGCCAGCACCAGGTTGCGTGGA
>JBGQJX010000423.1:0-3888 GCA_041499255.1 Ktedonobacteraceae bacterium
AGGACCCATGCTGCCACACCAAATATGACCCATTTCGTTTGCTGGCGCTGTACCTGGTTCGAGATGCGTCGATAGCGGTAGACCTGAACACAGAAACCCGTTGCCCATGCCCCCAGTTCCACGAGCAAGGTGAGTGGAGCAGGCCATGCCTGTGGATTGAGTGGCGAGGTGGGAAAAAAGTTCCACGGGATCTGTAGGGCGATCCAGCCCAGGAGCACAATGCGCGTCCAACGAGGTACGAACTTTCCATTGGGAAAGAGGAGGAGAAATGCGAGAAAAGATGTCCATTGGAGGAAGCCGAAGAGGTCGAAGAGCCAGTTCAGCCAGACGTTGCTGTTCAAGACTTCTGGCGGGGGAGTCAGAACATTGAGAACAATGAGGAGAAAGGTGAACGCGCTCAACATCGCAATCCATTCGTTTGACTTCCGCCAGAAGATGATTCCGGCGATGCCCGTATAGCTTGCAACAAAAAGCACGCTTAGCACAAGGTTGGATACCAGCAAGAAGTCAAAGAAAAACCCGTTCTTTGTGAAATCAGCATGGAGGGTTTCAGAAGTGATGATTTGCGTGTAGTAAGCAGGAAGCGTAATAATATAGAAGACCAGGACCAGAAACAGCATCAGCACTCCCAGCGTACGAGCGCATGTTAGCCAGAAACCATGCAGGCGCGGGCCTTCTGCTTGTTGCTCTTGCGCATTTACAACTGCTGCCGCCGTTGTATCAGAGAGCGTCATCCTCTGCCTCCTATGAACGGTCACAACCCTTCTTACTCATTCTAACATATACTGCTGAACCGGGAACATTTACTTTCGAACGCTGCATATCTTCTCGTCCATTGGCGGTATCAGGTACAACCTGTTCCACCCTCCCACCTCCCTTTGGAACAGACTGATGCCATGGGATACCCCTTCCAGAACCTCAATCTATTGTTTCCCGCTTCACGATCGTGAAACGGGAAACAATCGTCCATTGTAGGGGCGACCCAAGGGTCGCCCGGTTCGGCTCATCGCATCGCCACGGATTGCTCTTCAACGTGCTGCGGCGTTCCAATGCGACTCTCCTGAACCTTCCCAGCGCGAAGAATGAGTACTATGCTTGTCACCAGCACCCAAAGCAGAGCCAGCAGGTGGACGGGAATCGGGTTGAAGAAGGCTACTGGCAGGGTTCCAAGCAATAACAGAGCGATTATCGCGGCGCTCCACCCCAGCCAGCGGGGAAGAGCCTTCGTCTGGATCACGACTATGGCTGCCGCTGCCAGCAGGAACGCTTGCGTTGCCCAGGTGAGGAAGAATGCGATGTTGTCCATGTCCCACAGGACGCCAAGGACCTGGGGATTGAATCCCCCACTGGCCCCTGCGACCGCCGCAGCCGCAACTGGGAACGCAGTGAGTTTTATAACAACCGTCGCGATTCCGCTCGCGAAGACAGTTGCTGAAAGCCATCCAAACTCTCCCTCCGCCCGGCTCAGAACACTGTAGAGGTAAGCCGCGAATACGAGGAAGAAAAGCATCCCAAGCAGCTCTACATAGGGGTTGATCCAGAATGAAGAAGTGAGTTGAAGGCTTTTCGCCCAGGTGGTGATCTCCTGTGGCGTCGCGTTAAAGCCTGGGCTATTGGTGTCGCCACTCCCACTCCCTACAAATGCGAGCACAACGTAGAGGACTCCGCTCGCGGCTCCCAGCCGCTTTAACCAGGTTTTGTTCATGATGATCTCCTTTCGATACGATAGATGAACGAGGTATTCAGTCTTCGTCGTCACTATTTATCAAAAGGATAACCAATGAAATGTCCCGTTGTCATGAGGCCAACATCCCGAGCAGGTCGGGAAGTTTATAAGGTGTTCTTTTAACTATCTTCAGCTTTGAGCTTATTGCCACCTCTCTTGCATCCATTGTCGCCTCCCCGCGGCTTATGAACTGCCTCGTGCAGCCTTTGAATCCCGCCTGGAGGACTTTTTCAATAACTCTGGTACTAATTACACGAGGCCAGCGATACAAGGGAAGTTGTGGCTCGTCAAGAAATAATAGGGGGCATCCAAATTTTTATATTTGTTATGTCAAGTAGGATAAGAGGGAATTACTAATGAAATGGTATCCTTATGGGCATGATTTTGGCAATGCTGACATGGGGGGAGTGACAGTCTTGCAGGGGATGAATGTCGCTCGCAGCATTCCAACTGCGTTTGCCAAGGCTGATATCAATGCCATGCACAACCTTGGCGTTAAAGTCGATCAATCCGATACACACGTCATCCGCTTTCATGGAGAAGCGACGGCTTATGCCGTCGGCGAACTGGCGTTACAACAGGCAGTTGATATATATCATGGAAGGGGAGATATTCAACGCTATGCCAGCAAGTACAGCCTGCGTGGCCTGCTGACAGTGGCTGCATCGTTGATCCCTGATAATGAATTTGGACTTTTAGTTGTCGCGGGACTGCCGGCTGAATCCTTTATCAAGAACATAGCTCTGCGAAGCAGCATCAAAGCAGGTCTGGATGGCACGCATGTTTTCACCATGGATAATGGCAAGACCTTCAGGCGTGTGACCATCGAAGTCGCAACAGTGGTAATGGAGGGAGCTGGCGCGCTTATTGCCTACGGCGATAAAACAACGAGCAAGACAACGGAGAGTGCAGTAATTGACATTGGAAGCCGCACAACCGACCTTTACGTGGCTCGCGGCCAGGTTCCTGTCACCGATTACTGTAAAGGCAAACCGATAGGCGTGGACTCAGCCACCCAAATGCTTGTCGATACCTTTGAGAGCAAGTATGATCGCTCACTCTCTTTGCTCGAGGCTCGTGAGATCATGTTTGCCTATGCCTCTAATAATAGCATTAACATCTCCAACGGCAGCCTCAACTATCCCGATATTGCAGCGTACGGGAAAACCATCAACCCACTCGAATTAGAGCGAATGACAAGGGAAGCCGTGACGCAGGTAGGTAGTGAGATTGTCTCGTTCATCGCTTCATCCTGGCGGCAGAGTGACCGCGATGCAGTGGCAGCGAGTTTCAAGCCGGTGCTGCATGTTGGTGGTGGTGTCTATTACTTCTACAATATTCTGAAGCAGCGCATTCCGCACCTCTCTCGTCCAGATGATCCCATCCACGCTAATGCGCTCGGCTATTGTAACCTTGCTGGTCGTCTGCTTATACGTAAAGTTCAGGCGAATGGGGTTCTAGTATAACTACGGAGAAAAGGCCATATGTCACAAGACCGAGAGAAATACCTGTACTTTACCGTTGGTTTTCTCAAGAATTCCTCTACAATGGATGCGCTCTGGCAAGATGCCTTGAAATACCATATGATTGATCAACCAGGCAAGTTAATTGCCCTGCGCATGACGGAGTATTACGAGATGATAGCTCAGGCAGGCTTGCATCCAGGTACAAATATGCTGATGGCCGCGACACTCAAAGCCCTCAGCAATGGATCCTATTTGGATAACAATGGGGGAATAATGACAGCAAGTTCATCAGATCTCAATAGTGCCAGCTCTACCAGTGATTATTCTTCAGATAACGACACTATTGTGGCTGCCTCACCTGATGCGGAACAGAATGCAGATGAAGCTGCGGAATATTGGGCGCGGCTGTAAGAGTCTGCTAGCAATTAAATCATGATGCAAATTAACGAATTAAATCGGACATTCGTAGTCGTCCGTCAAGCTTGATGTGACGCGTTGAAGCCGGGCGACCGCAAGGGTCGCCCCTACATGTCCGTGTCACAGGAACATTGACAGAGCAGTAGGGGCCGATTTATCGCGCCCACCGCCGATTTATCGCGCCCACCGCCGATTTATCGCGCCCACCGCCGATTTATCGCGCCCACCGCCGATTTATCGGCCCTCGCTGGATTTTCCTCTCTCCAGGTTAATAAGCAT
>JBGQJX010000424.1:0-3879 GCA_041499255.1 Ktedonobacteraceae bacterium
CGGGCGCTACCGGCGAAGGGCAAGGTGCAGGTTGGCGACCTGGCTCCAGACTTCACACTGCCAGACCAATCAGGCGCGCCAGTAAGCCTTGAGAAGTATCTTGGAAAGTCGGACATTGTGCTGTACTTCTACCCGAAGGATAATACTGTCGGATGTACCGCCGAAGCATGTGCCTTTCGGGACAGTTACGAAGTTTTCAAGGATGCAGGAGCGGAAGTAATCGGGATCAGTTCAGACACGGCGGAGTCTCATCAGCAGTTCGCCAAAAAGCATAAACTCCCTTTCATTCTCTTGAGTGATGAGGGTGGTGCAATCAGGAGGCGCTACGGCGTGCCTACGACGTTCGGGCTGCCGGGGCGCGTGACGTACGTCATCGACAGAAAGGGCATTGTTCGTCACATCTTCTCTTCGCAATTACAATTTGAGAAACACGTTGACGAAGCGCTCAAGACGTTACAGTTGCTACATTAGCAATATGTGCACATTTACTATACAATCTGGGAGTGGAAAATCCAGCGAGGGCCGATAAATCGGCGGTGGCCGCGATAAATCGGGCCCTACGGTTGTCCGGATGAGTTTGTTCATCTGCATTTATAGGCGGCCTGGGCACGGTAGTTCCAGGGTAACGGATAAGATTACTGAGCTGATGCTCGCTAATTTGAGCGAATAGCGAGCAATTGCTCGGTAATTTTTTTGGAGAAGACCTGTTATAGTTGCTAAAAATCTGGACAAACAGGACATCTGCCCAAACCTCTAACCTTCACCTACGCCCGTTGACGAACGAACTGGGCGGGCGGTTGGACTACGGCCAACCGTTTTGTGTCTTCCATTTCTGATGCCTGCTCATCAGTAAGGCTTTGATTGCTTTCCTGTCCTTACAGTCGCGTAGTTCATCGTCTCCCAAACGATGCTCGATATTGATGGCCGCATTGAGATCAGCATGTGCCTGGAAACCGCACACGATACAGCAAAACGTTTGCTGATCGGGTCGGTTGGCTCGATCTGGATAATGACACACGCTGCACTTCTGAGAGGTATAGGCGCTCTTTACTCTCGTTGCTTGTCTCCCCCGTTTGGCTGCATTCCAGGCGATCTGTTCGGGAATATGCGCAAGGTTGGAGGCACGCATGTAGGCATTCATGGCTCTGGCCTTGTGCTTCATCGTCGCCACTGAGAGGTGTTCATAGGCAAACTGTGCATTGGGATGCTGGGCAAAGCACTGGTTGACGGCCCGGTTGATCTCCTGACGCACATGGCGGATAAGTCGTTGCCCGCTCTTACTACTGGTGGAGGGAAGCTTCTTGACAGACTTCTTTTCCAGGCACTTGCGCAGCTTCGCTTTACGGCGGCGTTTCTCGCGGTCGCGCTTCTGTCGCTCTCGGAGCTTGCCATGAAAGGTACCGTAGTGCTGGCCGTCGCTTGTGGTGACGAAATTGGCAATACCCACATCGATGCCTACTACTGGGGCGTCCGGTGCGGTCTGCACTGCGACCACCTGGTCATAGGAAAGCGTCAACCACCAATCCTTATCGCGCTTGTTGAGGGTCACGCTCGTATTGATGGTTTTCTCTTTCAGCATCTCACGATGATAGTCTGCCAGCTTGACCGGCACAACTACCTGTTTGCGAAAGTCGAGTGTGCTGATCTTGAGCCAGTAGTCAAAGGTAGAGTCGTGCGAGGGTTCGAGCGCGACAACGTTGACGTTGGCCTGAATGCAGGCCTGTTGTAGCGTGGGAACGTCCCACTCCTTCCAGGTTGGTTCTTCTGCCTGTGCATCCAGCGTGCCATCGGCCTGCTGCTCGTGATAGTCCAGGAGGTCGTCGAGATAGTCCTGGTAAGCATTGGCGCGATTGGTGCGCCAGGACTGGGCAATGCCTGCTGCTTGTTGAATGGCGACCCGGTGCCAGCGTTCTGACAACGGGGTAGCAAATAGAGGAGCATGAAACTTGTCCGGCTGCTCGTCAGTACAAAAGAGGGTGACATACTGCTGACAGAGCGCTAGGTAGACTGGATCCAGGGCATCGAGGGCTGCAAGCTTGCCTGGATTGACCTCAATCAAGCGGATATGGGTCACCGCTTTGGTAATCCGTTGTGGTACACCATGTCTCTGGTGCCGCTGGCGCTGTTTCAGCGTTCCTCATTCCTGTACGGAGAGGGAGACCAAGGGCCTCAGTCTCCCCCTCAGAACGCACTACTGGTCCGTTGCCTGCTTGAAGACCTCTTGCAGACACATCATCAGGCGATAGATCTCACAGGCATCCAGGCTCAGCATGTTATCCGCTACATAGGATGCTTGCTCATCGGCCATCGAGTCGATACTCTGATCGCTCATGATGAACAGATGATGCACTCCCAGATCGATCTCATGCAGGACGATGACGGAGCTATCGCGTGAATCCATACTCACCATCGGCTCTCTTTCTAGCAAGGTCTACGCCTCTTGCAAGATCGCACGACATAATGGCTTCTGGGCTGCTGCTTGCCGTTAGCGGGCTTGCTCTAGCCGTTGGCGTTGTGGCAGATACACCTTTTGCTCTGCCGGGGTCATGGGGAAGAGTTGCCCACTGAGTTCGCCAAGCAAGCACCCCACCGAAAAAAACTAGGTGCTATCACCTCCACCATAGCCCTAGTTCTCCTGTCATCAGGAATGGAATGAGCAGGAATCAAGCAGAAAACAAGGGGCGGTACTCTTTGGCCTGTCGAACGGGCATTTCGGTGTCACAAAATGCCAGATTTGTCCATATTTTGCCACATTTCTTAAAACCGGTTAGGATACCTCAATATCGGCGATAGAATCTCGTATCCAGGTGGGGCGATAAGGAAAGCGTTCCACCTGCTCGCGCCTGGTGACACCAGTGAGTACCAGGATGGTGCGCAATCCGCTTTCAAGCCCGGCAACGATATCGGTATCCATGCGGTCACCGATCATCACAGAATTCTCGGAATGGGCATTCAGCGTGCGCAAGGCGGTACGCATCATGAGCGGGTTCGGTTTGCCAACGTAGTAGGGTTTGATGCCAGTGGCCGCGCTAACTAAGGCAGCTACTGCACCTGTTCCAGGGACGATTCCACCTTCGCCAGGCCCCATCGCATCAGGATTGGTGGCAATGAAACGCGCACCTGCTGATATAAGGCGGATGGCGCGCGTAATGCGTTCGAAGCTATAGGTGGTCGTTTCACCTAGCACGACATACTCTGGTTCCTGGTCGGTCAGGACGTAGCCGATGTCATGCAGCGCAGTCGTCATACCGGACTCCCCAATGACGTACGCAGTTCCAGCGGGCCTCTGGGCGTGAAGGAACTGCGCGGTTGCCAGTGCCGATGTGAAAATTGCTTCAGATGGTACGTCCAGCCCCATATAAGACAAACGCATCTGCAGATCGCGCGGGGTATAGAGAGAGTTGTTGGTTAAAATCAAAAAAGGAATCTGCTGTGTCTGAAGACGCTGAATAAAATCTTTTGCTCCAGGAATAAGTGTCGTGCCGCGCAGGATAACCCCATCCATATCTGTTAAATAATTCTTGATCCCGTCCAATGGTATCTTCCCCTCTGGCAGAGGTCTATGACCCTTTTGCAAGCATAAGTTTCTGTATGGAGTCTAGCATGCTGGTGTATTGCATGTCAAATTGTGTTGATGTTGAAGGCGCACCTGGATGTGCTGGTGTGGTGGAGGGGATCGAGCCATAGCTATATGAGACGATTGCCGACGTGGAAGATAACTAGAATCGCTACCAGTCGTAGACGCGCACCTGGACAACCTGCAAAAGGACCGTCATACGTTCGAGCATTTGCGGTAAATAGCGGAGGGCAGCGGAGAATGCCAGTCCATGGGCACGATCAATCGGCCCCTACACTTATTTTATGTGCCTGGTGATTGCA
>JBGQJX010000425.1:0-3879 GCA_041499255.1 Ktedonobacteraceae bacterium
CCAGCGCGACAGACCCTTCACTTCGTTCAGGGCAAGCTCTGAGCGCAGCGAAGGGTCTATGTGACAGTTTAAACTGTCACAGACTATTCTTCACAATTGAACCTTGCATACGCCACTACTGGTTCAACTCAAGTTGTAAGACGTCGTTAAAGTTCGGAGATCCCCAGCCGGTGGTGTAGTCCCAGCCCTTTGTCGCTTGATAGAAGAGATTGTCGCCAACAGTAATATCGTTATAGGGATGGAAGCTGCCAGGATGGTTCGCGAGAGTATAGAACTCTGGTACTCCTCCTAATGATGGCTTGCCCTTCTGCTGCAATGCCTGGTCGACGAGCAGCGCACCAGCAGCCCAGATTGGGGCCGCGGCGCTCGTGCCGCCAGAGGCAACCCAGGCGCCCTTATAATATACAGCGATATTGGGATAGGCGTCCGCGGCAACATCTGGCACCTGGCGCAAGCCGTTGGGCGCTTTGACCGTGTCAGCAAAATCCAGAGGTCTGATGAAGACACCCGAGGACGAACCGTCGTAAGCTGTAGTCGTTCCTGTACCGACCTGCCAGGAGGGTCGATTAAAAGCAGGGTTCTCGCTCACACCGCCGCCGCTGCCCCAATTATTGCTGCAAACTGGTAAGTTGTCTCCAGCCCCCCAGACCGTCTCACTGGTGCGCACATTGCTATCATTCACTTGCAAATGTGTTCCACCAACCGCAATGGCATAGACAGCGCTGGCGGGAAAGGCCACCACGGCAATATGTGGCAGGCGCTGTGTATAGGCCCCGCAATCACCACTACTGATAAAAACTGAAATGCCTTCTGCTGCCAGAGTGCGCAGGCTTTTGTTAACGGCGGCTTGCTCAGAAGTACTGAAAGCACTTTCAAAGGTGCCGTAACTGACACTCAACACCTGCACTTTATGGTCGGTCGCGACACGGTTAAAAACATCGACCATTGACTGGGCAAAGGAGGCGCTCTTGCCGTCGGTCTGGTAATCGAGGATCTGCGCTTTTGGAGCGAGTCCGGCTATAAGTTCAAGGTCCATGATCGCCTCACCCTGTCCCGAACCGGCCGCGAGGTGGCCATCAACATCAATATTCTGGACACTCGGAGGAGCAATACCAACACAAGCAGCATAGTTTGCGAGGTCCTGAGGACTATAGGTATCACCAAACTCGGCCACACCGATGGTCATACCCTGTCCCTGGAACCCTTGTTGATAGAGCTGATTTACCTGATACGCTGCCGCAAGTTTATCGCGTGTGAGCGTCTGTTTTGCTCCGTACTTGCTACAATTGCTTGAAAGAGCTGTAGTGCCTCGTGCGTCAAAACCAAACGGCGGTTGGAATTGCGGGAGAGCAAAGTTATCCAGGCCAATAACCGAAGTGACAAGCGAGGAAACAGGTGCTGGAAGCTTCGGTTCACCCTCCTGCAAAAAGAACTCGTAGCCATTGATCGTATATGCATTCAGTTTGATATTCAGGGTTCGTTCGATGGTAGCAACAGTGGCATGGACTTTGACCGAAGTGTGCAAAGCATCGGTTGAATCAACGGTATAACCATGTTCTGTCAACCAGTCGATTACCTGCTGCTGTTGAGCACCTGGGAGAGCATAGCGTTGCACAATCTGATCAGGGGTTAGAAATTGGTGGAACGTAGAAGAGCCGGGCGTATATATTTGTGCAACATCCTGCTCCATTGCCGTATCATTGTAAACAAGCGTAAAGGTTAGCGGTTTGACTTCATTCTGCGGTAATGGTGTACCACCGGGAAGTTTTCCAGTGCCAGTTGGTTTATCTGCCACTGTATGAGAGGTTGGAGTAGGCGTCAGTCCCGTGGTCTGAGTTGGAGTAGTGGTAGATTGTATTCCAGGCAGCGAGCACGCGCTCACTAGAAAAGCAATGATGGCGATACCGAAGGCCAACTGAAAAGGAAACCAGAGGGCCTTTTTGACTTTATGATTCACACATACCTCCAAATTGGGTTAGTAGGCAAGAACTCCAGCGTTGGAAACTCTTCCCTTATTGAGCATCTATAGTATAGCAGGATTATTTTATCGTAGTATAGTGCTTTTGTATGTGGGATACTGTGAGCAAGTCCATAATGTCTTCGTGAGGTATATAACACCTCAATATACCGTTTATGAGGGATCGGATGGCCCTCTTTTGAGCTGAAACAAGACAGAGAAACGCTCATCACAAACTGTTCACAAAAGAAAATCGCCCTCCTGTTCAACGTCAAAATGGGCAGTTTTGTCAGTTTTTGGGATGGACAATCGCTTTTTCGTATGGTATAATCAATCCAATTACAAGGAGATTTCCAAGTTTGCACGTTCAGCCTATATTTCCAGGTGTTGGTCATGTGGGCATTACATTCGGCTTTTTTCTGGCTGGGTGAGGATGATATATAAAAACATGGATTCAGTCTCATTGGCATCACAGGTTACATCACTGAGAGAAGCGGTGATGACTCGCGGTGACACATTACATACACACTGGGGAGATTTTGCCCTGGTGTTTTTTATTTCGCACAATTTATTTTTTCGCGCACTGGATGCCGGGATCATCGATTAGTTTTCTTTCATTATCGATGGCCATCAAGTCTAATCCTGAGATTAGACAAGGATTGTAGGAGACGTTTGCAAGGTAACTTGCAGAGAGGAGGTCAGAACACTATCTTTTGAATGGCGCATCTAGTCTTAATGCTGGATGTGAGAAGCTTGAAACACACAAACCAGGTGCGCGACATATAAGAAGATACGCCTCTATAAATGTATAGAGAGTGCCATTGAACGAAGACGTGGATACGGAGTGGTTGCTACACAATAAAGGAGAGTACCGATCATGAACTCAAGTATGATCAGTAAGATCGCAAAAGCCAAGCGTTATGCGGAAGAACCAGAGCGAATACAATTCACTCGCTTTGAAGCAACGTTCCGGGGCGAAAATGATATACACACCACCATTTTTGATAATGGTGAGTGGACTTGTACCTGCCGTTTCTTTCAAGACTGGGGCGACTGCAGCCACACTATGGCTATGCAGCGAGTATTGGGCGTCACTATTCCCGCGGCCCATCGACATGGGATACCAGCAGGGTTAGGGACCAGCCCGCTCGTACACTAAGCTGATCAACGCATTCATAGCGTTGAGGGCTATCCGGCCTCTATCACAAGCCACCCGAAACAATAAAAAGAAGCACTGAGAACTGAACGAAACAGACCAGTGCTTCTTCTATTATATGCCTAATATCCTATACCCGGTACGAAGCGCAAAATAATAATAGCAATAAACATAATGGCAGCCAGTATGGCGATAAACCTGAGGTCCTGACGCACATAGTTGTAGTGCTCAGCAGTTACCAGGGTAGCAGCCGCCCTTTGTTGAGCTTTTTGAGCGGCCTGGCGTCGTGAGGCCAGACGAGCAGCAGCGCTTCCCTTAGGAGGAGTTTCTATAGTTGCAGTAGTATCTTTTGTCTCACCCTGCTTTGTCTCACTCCGTTTTGTCTCACTGCGTTTGGCGGTACTCTTTCTGTCTTCAGGAGAGGTTGCGACAGCTGTTACACTGGCGGCAGCAGGTTCCGCGTTACTGACGTCCTCAAGCTCCTGTTCAACCGGGACTTGACGCACCAGTTCAATATTTTTCTGTACTTTTGGCCTGTTTCGCTGTGCTCCACCCCGCGTGGACGTAGACTTCTTTGGCATCCTTCATCACTCCTTGCCCGAAAGATTTACAAACATTGAGGTCATTATACACGAAGGAACGAATTCAGTCGAGGGGGAGGCGATTACGTAACTGTTCAGACTTGACCTAAAGGAGATTCCAGCGTAAGAGCAGCCAGACATTGGTGGAAAGGGTTGAGCTTCTGTGCTATCCAGGTGCCAAAGAG
>JBGQJX010000426.1:0-3868 GCA_041499255.1 Ktedonobacteraceae bacterium
ATTCCACCGCGCGCAATTCGGGAATGGCATACGCGCTCTGGGCGTCGGTAACGACAGCCATGCGGTAATGCGAGCGCAATTGGTCGAGTGTTTCTTGCACCTGGGGATAGAGACGGAGTCGCTTGCGAGCAATACCTCGGTGCAGTTCCGCCAGGAATAGCGGAAGTTGCTCTCGCTTTTTTGAGGGCAGAGAGCGGGTGTAGTCGCTGGCCTTGTTGTCTAGGAACTCGCTCCAGACCTCAACGGCATCCCACTCCGGGAACGTCTCGGCGCTTCTCGCCCGTTGTTGCTGCATGATCTGAAAATACAGGTCGCTTACCTCCCAGCGGTGCAGAGAAATACCCTGATACACCAGAAAATGCCCAATAGCCCGGTAAATCTCCTCCTGTGTCTCATCCGTCTCAATATCGATCAGCGTTCCGTTTACGTCGAAGAGCAGCGCGCGAATATCCATTAAAACGTCCTTAAAATGATTTTTGCTTCCTCGATGAGCCTCCGGCGATAGTCATGCCTGATCCAGGAATTACGGGCGATGCGGAGCAAGGTCAGGCCCATCTGGAAAGGCAGACGCCCGGTGATGGAGCGAAACGCGCAATCGCGGTCGGGGAAGTGGCAGGCATATTCCCAGAGGAAGTGGCCGATAAACGGTTCGGCGGCATATTTGTTGCCGGTGATTTGTAGGAAAAAGTGCTGGAGTTCTCCGCAAATACGCCCGATATCAAAGACGCGATCCGCCCTCTTCATTCTTTCCAGGTCTATCCCAATCACACTCAGCCCTTGTCCAAAAAGAAAGTTCGATGGAGTCGCATCACCGTGAACGAGTACTTGCTGGTCCTCCCACATCCGGGGCTGTTCGCGCCAGCGGTCACGCAACCAGGAGAACTCCTGTACGTCGTCCCAGTGAATATACTGTTTTTTGAAGAGCTTGCGCACGATGCGGTCGAAGTAGGCGCAATCTTCGTGAAAATTCACCCCATAGCCGTTCGCCGTCCGGTTATGAAAGGTGGCCAGGAAATACGCCAGGGCGGTGAGCTTTCCATACAGTCTATCTGGCTGCCGGGAATGAATAGCCGCGGTGATAACATTGCTCAGCGACTGGCCACCACGATACTCCTCGACAAGCAGGCAGTTCAACCAGCTATTGTAGCCGAGAGGGCGTACGACGTCGTGCGGGTATCCGACCAATCCATAACTGCGCATGAGATGCAAATTATGAAATTCTTGTTCCATGCGCTGGTATTTCTCTGGAATATGTAAATCAGCATGTCCAATTCCAGCAAAGAACTTGCCCACTACCTGCACCTTACTATGCTTCTCTTCATACAGGTACACTTCATTGCTCCCACCCATGCGAAAGACACGAAATTGAGCAAGATGATGATCTAGCCCTATTTGTGGCAATATATCATATTGTAGGTAGTGATGAAGTGGATCGTGAACAGGCAAATGCCCAACATAGTGCTTTGACATGCTGATTGACCCCCACACTCTGCCTTTTACTGATCTCCATGTAGGCATAAAAACTTCGCTATCAGCGATGCGGCTTCTAAAGCTGCAAGAGCCTTTTTCACCCGGCAAAAAGTCTAGCAATTCATGCAGAGATCTGTGGGAATGAGTGTGTTATGAATTGTTTAAGTGGAGATTAACAGATTGTTAAAACATATCATATATATAATAGGAGCGAAGAATAGGAATGTCAAGGAAATGAAATATTGTAGGGAAGAGGAGCACGAGCGTCTACATGCCAGCAGGGCAAGCCCTCATCTGAAAAGTATGAGGGCTTGCCCTGCTGTATAGCTACAATCGTTAATTGGCCGTGCGGTGAGCGGCATTCACCCTTTGGACTTGCGTCGTGACCACCACAGCATTTCTACCAGCCTTTATTGTGCCACCGACAACGTTTAGCGCTGCCGTGTACATGTATTCCTGGAGGGTGTTGTTCTGCGGCGCGAAAGTCACCGGGAAAGTGGGAAAGGCCTGGCTGCCCACGATCGAAGTGGAAATATAATCACCTGTCATATAGCCGATGGTCGTGTTCGCGAGCCACTTGACCGACATCGGACCTGCCAGTTGCACTTTCGGACTCCAACTGGCGCCACCATTGGTCGAGGAGACGAAGCCGGCATATAGCTGGCAGGTAGCGTTGGTACAGTTGGTATTCGCAAAGTAGTAAAAGGCCAGTGCGAGGTGCGCCAGGCTACCTGCCGTGTTCTTATCGACAGCGAGGCCTGTTGTAAAGTGATCTATGCCGCTGCCGACAGCATCGATGGGGATACGCTGGACCGCTGTCCAGGTTATGCCATCAGTCGAGGTGCTCATTACGATATCGCCAGCAGTACAGTTCGTTTCAAAGCGGCAGTCGGCCCAGACGACGTAGACTTTCCCCGCCTGGTCGATTTCAGCGGAAGGAAGAGATCCCCCGCGATACGTCGCCTGCTGGAGGTTGTATGTGACGATGGAGACAGTGACTGGATTGTTCCAGCTCGTCCCACCGTTCGTCGAGGTGTAGGCATAGATATGGTCTCTTTTGGTGGTCAGGTCGGTTCCATAGATGGGCACAATCACTTTGCCGCCGGGCTGCACGAGCGGCTGTCCTCCCAGCCCGGAGAAGGTCTGCGTCTGCGGACTCTTCGGGCTTCCCCACGTCAATCCTCCAGTGGTGGAGGTGCTCATCATGATGCGGCCATTGTGGTAGCTGTTGTCCCACTCGACATAGCAATGTCCATAGTATGGGCTTTTCACCGTCTCGTCGCAAACGATCCAGTCCTTGTCAAAGTAGTCGGTGGAACCGGCGGTTGCCACCACAACTGGCTTGCCCCAGGTGAGGCCGTTAGTTGAGCGACTGACGAGGACGGCAACCCCCACCACAGTATTGTTTCTGATGTTCATGGCCAGGGAGGAGATCAGCCAGATATTGTGAGCGGCATCGTGGACCACCGCAGGATCGCTGACGCGATTATATGGTCCTCCAGCGTATACGGTAATGCCGCTCAGAAATCCTTTTGTCCAGGACGTGCCACTGTTGGTGGAGGTAGCCCACCCGATATTGGAACTTCCCCCTCCAGAGTAAAAGCGCCCGGCCTGGAGGGCCGCGACAATCGTAGAGCCGAAGGAATAGGTATCAGGTTCAACTTCGGTTTTGTGTTGGGACGAACTATTGGTATACGGATCGCTGTTCAGTTGTATGAGCAATGGGTTCACCGCGAAAGCGTGATGCAATGAGAAAAGACTGTTCCCCAGGATGAGAGCAAAGGCCAGCGCGACACACGCGATAGCTGGCCGCGTGTAACGAGTCAGAAAAGTGTTCATCAATCCCCCTTTGGTGGTCATAATAGAGGTTTCCATTAATGGTTCAATGGTTCGAGTTTTTCCACTAATGGTACGATGAACTATAGCATAGGGCGACTTGACCGGCAACAAATTAGGAGATTTGGTTATAATGGGGAATGGTCAGGTTTTCTGGCCTCTCCTACCCCAATCCTGCTTGCCGTGCCCGCAGCATGGCTTGCGCTCTATCGGCCACTTGCAGCTTGCTGAAAATGTTGGAAACGTAGTTGCTCACCGTTTTCGTACTCAGCGAAAGCTGTTTGGCGATGGCGGCGTTGCTCTGTCCCTGGGCGATTAAGATGAGTATCTCGTGTTCGCGTTCGGTCAGTTCCGGCAGCGCCTGGGGTAAGGCTGTAGGCTGGAGATTGGCGAAGAAGTCGATGAGACGTGTGGCGATGGACGGGCTGAAGATAGCTTCGCCGCTGCCCACCGCCGCGATGGCGCGCAGCACCTCGTCCGGGCTGGCTCCTTTCAAGAGGTAACCACGCGCTCCGGCACGCATGGCGGTGAAGACAGAGTGGTCATCCTCGTACATGGTGAC
>JBGQJX010000427.1:0-3866 GCA_041499255.1 Ktedonobacteraceae bacterium
AATACCTTCAAGTATTATTTCTGTATACAGTACAGCAACTCTACTCGGTTGGCAAGCTTAGTAGAAAGAGAAGCATTGCAAAGTCTGCTGCTGCATAGAACTATGATATTGCAGGCGGAGTTGGAGCAGATATGCCATTGCTGATCGTGGTGGTCTTTGTTGGCAGGTCTGCTAGAACCTGCTCAGGCGAAATGCCAGATACTTTCAGAAGATGGATCATCATGTGCGTTTGCCGCAATAATTCCTCATCCTGGACAGACAGATGCGCCATGATCTGTCTATCCAGGATGAGGAATTATTGCGGCAAACGCACATGATTATCCATCTTCTGAAAGTATTTGGCATATCGCCAGAGCAGGTTCTAGCAGACCTGCCAACAAAGGCCACCACGATCAGCAATGGCATATCTGCTCCAACTCCGCCTGCAATATCATAGTTCTATGCAGCAACAGACTTTGCTATGCTTCTCTTTCTACTAAGCTTGCCAACCGAGTAGAGTTGCTGTACTGTATACAGAAATAATACTTGAAGGTATTCCATTACTGACATAGCAAGGAGTAAGTCTCTATGTCTGCTAATCCGCAGACAACGACCCAGAAGGCTAACCCACCGGCACAAGGCAGCTTTGAGGCAGGTGAAGAGGCCATTGTCGTTGACAATTTGAGTAAAAGTTACGGCACTCGGCGAGTCGTTGATCAACTAAACTTTACCGTTCATAGAGGAGAGGTCTTCGCTCTGCTGGGACCAAACGGCGCTGGCAAAACAACAACAGTTGAAACGCTAGAGGGCTATCGTGTTCCTGACCAGGGCAGTGTTCGAGTCCTGGGACTGGATCCGATTCGCGAAGCACACGCGCTGAAACCTAGTATAGGTATTATGCTGCAACAGGATGGACTTTACCCCGGTTTGACGGCTCGCGAGGTGCTGCGTCTTTTTGCCGGGTACTTCCAGCACCCGCAACATATCGACGAATTGTTGGAACGAGTGGGCCTTACCGCCGCCGCAAAGACTCGTTGCCGCCGCCTATCTGGCGGACAGAAACGTCGATTAGCCCTGGCAGTCGCGCTGGTCGGCAAACCCACCCTTGTCTTCCTGGACGAGCCAACAGCAGGTATGGATCCCCAGGCGCGCCTGGCAACGTGGGAGATCATACGCGACCTCAAGCGAAAGGGAGCGACGGTACTGCTCACTACTCACTTGATGGACGAGGCAGAGCGTTTGGCAGATCGTGTCGCCATTATCGATCACGGGCAGTTGATCGCCCTGGATACTCCTGCACAAATGACAGGTGTGCAAAATGGTACAATCGTGCGTTTTGTTGCCCCAAGCGGCCTGGATTGCGCACTATTAGCTGCCCTGCCTTCTGCAAAGAGAGCTGAGGAGATGCGACCTGGAAGCTATTTGATTGAGACAGAGACGGTTCCAGAGCTACTGGCTGAATTGACAGCATGGTTACGTGACAACAACATTACACTTTCTGAACTGCGTGTTGGTCATGGTTCACTTGAAGAGCTTTTTCTGCGCCTGACTGGTGGAGAGGTACGAGATTAACGATGGCTATAAAGATACTTGATCAGCAAACAAGAGAGAGCAATGAAGCGGCCCCTCTTGTGCGCCAAATACTGATACAGACAAGATTTGAGCTGTTGCTCACATTGCGCCGCGGTGAGAATATTTTGATAACATTGATTGTTCCGGTGGTGCTACTTATTTTCTTTGCGTCGCTCAATATTGTTCCTGCAGTTAATGGGCACGCAGCCAACTTTTTGCTTCCAGGGATACTAGCGCTGGCTGTGATGGCTGCTGGTATGGTAAACCTGGGTATTGCGACTGCTTATGAACGATACTATGGAGTGCTGAAACGGCTAGGAGGGTCACCATTGCCCCGAAGCGGTCTTATCATAGCGAAGATCATCTCAATCCTCGTACTGGAAGTAGTGCAGGTGATACTCCTTGTAGGGGTTGCGGTGGTTCTCTATGGTTGGCAGCTTGCTGGTTCGCCCTTGTTGGTCTTGCTAGTGATGGCCCTTGGAACCATTACGTTTGCTGCCATTGGACTGGCAATGGCGGGCGCCTTGCGCGCCGAGATAACGCTGGCGGGAGCCAATGCGCTCTTTCTACTCTTCGTGCTTTTAGGAGGGGGTATTTTACCACTTAGCCATCTTCCCGCTCCAGTGGCAGATATCGCTCTGTTTCTCCCAGCCGCAGCGCTTACCCAGGCATTGCAAGCAACGATGAGCAGCGGCGCAACGTTTCCGGGCTTTGCCTTGCTAGTATTATCAGTATGGGCCATAGTTATACTCCTCGTTGCGATAAGGACGTTTCAGTGGGAGTGACAGATAGATGGAGGAAGTAGCCGCGCATCACAATAGCTCAACTGGGACGGTGTTTGCCGTATGCCGCCATCAAACTCCCTGTCTTGCGAGATAGGCAGGTCCACGCTGGCGATCAGGTTGATATTCCTGACCACACCCATTGATCAGGACAGGTATAATCGATTACCGCCAGGTTTCCACCATGCTCTGGCAAGCTGACAATGAACTGCGGGATATGAGATTGTTGCAACTGGCTACTGGCGCTCGGTATGAGAATAGCGATACCATCTGTCGTCTGCACATGCGAGATCGTCTCATTGAAGGTTGCAACCTGGTCAATGATGATTTTCACACTAAAGCTAGCGATCGCAGTCTGATTATCGAAGCCTAAAAAGCGCGGGATAATCGTATCGCTGGCATTGCGGAACGGATCATGAAAGGTGAAATCCGTTTTATAAGGATTATCAGCGGTAGCCTTAGCAAAAGCGAAAGCCTCAGTACAAAGAGAATACTTGTAGGCGCTATGAGGTATCCTGGCCAGGTGCGATCTATTTGCTTGCGGTTTGGAAGAAGTTACACGACCACGGATTACGAAAAAGCTGACAAGAACTACAACCAGCACGAGCGAAAGCAACAACCAGCGTTTCATCGAGAGACCCTCCTCGAACTCGTAGTACATTCAACAAGAGAGATGTTGCCAATGAGTTGGGCGCAGGAAGATAGGCTTCTCTCTCATCTCGTAGTGCAAATGTATAAGACCAATGCGGATCGAAAGACCTGGTGTAAATTTAGCTACAAACATACACTACGAGGAAGATCAGGGGTTCTATTGATTACGAATGGGGATCAGAGCTGGCTCCTCGTCCAGTGTACCGGATTCTTCCGGCTCAACTACCCGCGCTTGCTGTAGTTGTAGCATGGTGACCAGGAATATGATGAGGATAATAACATGTAACGCTGTACACCAGGCACAGATAGTATGGAGGCGAACAATTTCTATATAGACCAGGTAAAGAGCAGCCAGCAATCCGGCGAGCGACCAGATAAATTGTGAAGCATTGATCCAGCGTCGCTGTGCTACAAAACGCCAGCCTATCATTGCTAAAACCGCGCTGCCCAGGCACCAGAATAATCCTGGAATAGAAATCGGGATAGTGGTGCCTGGCACAACCGAGTAATTGCTTGCGAGTACAAGGCCACAGTCAACTACCCCATGAGTGGAACAGATGAGAGGAACGTTTTCATAATGGACGCTGATCAGGTAGACAGAAATAGCGCTTCCTACCAAAGAAAGCAGCAGGGTTATTATCTGTCCGACTGAACGTTGCGATAGTTTCATGTATGCCTCTGTTGAATAATTGTCAATAATAGCATACCTTTGCGGAGTGTTCAGTGTCAATGATGCTTATAACTGTATCAGGTGTATCAGGTGTATCAGGTGTATCAGATAAGTTTGAGTCGGAGTGGCTCACTGTATCAAGTGTATCAAGTGTATCAAGTGTGTATGACTTCCCTACTTCGTAAGAGCCTCTGTTTCCTCACATCGTGTTA
>JBGQJX010000428.1:0-3862 GCA_041499255.1 Ktedonobacteraceae bacterium
GTTGCCTTGCTCGCCCGGTTCACGTAAGGCAATGCTCTTTAGCTCGGGGTTATTTGTCTCTGCGGTACCCACGACGGCAATATTCACAGCGAAAAGTGGGCTGGGGGAGGTCGGGACATCCACGTATGGCTCGTGGCCACCGGCCATATTAATGGCTACGATACGCCCGTGGGCCATCGCGTTATCCCACGTTCCCATGGTGTGATGTTTGTTAATCGTTGGATCGTAGAACTCGGCCACGTCGCCAGCGGAGTAGACACCTGGAACATTGGTTTCCAAATATTCGTTCACTACGACTCCCTGGCGCACTACAACAGGTGTATGTGCAAGAATCTCTGTATTCAAGGTGATGCCCAGGCCGACGCCAATCATATCGGTTTGTATCTCGCGGCCCTTCTTCGTCTTTACATAACTCGGAACGCCATTTTTAGGGATGACAGACTCAATCTCATCGCCATGGATGACCTCAACGCCAAATTTCTTCGCGATGTTATCAACCACTTCGCCGCCGTCGGGATCCAGGCTCATACGGAGCCAGTATGGGCCACGCATCAGCCAGGTCGTATCCAGCTTACGTACTGCGAAGCCATCACATAACTCATAGGAAATAAAGCTGCCTCCGTAGGCCAGTGCCGTGCGCGACTCGAGCATGCGTTCGATGATAGTTTTTGTATCATCCAGAGTAACGAAATTATAAATATGTTTGACATCTTGCGTGCCGGGCACGCGTAAGGGGTTAGCCCAGCCGCCGCTGGCCACGAGCAAAGCATCGTAGGGAAGGCGATGACTTTTATCTGTGACGACGACTTTCTCATCGGTATTGATGTCCGTCACAAGGGTTTCTGTCAGGAGGTTAATATTTCTCTGCTCATGCCATGCAAAGTCGCGTATCATCACTTTTTGCTCTACAATGACGCCTTGCAAAAAGCGAGGGAGTGAGACGCGATTGTAAAGGGGATAGACTTCGTTGGTCAGTAAGTGAATGCTGCAATTTGGATCATTCTTGCGTAAGTTTTCGGCTGCTGTTGTGCCTGCAATACCGTTGCCGATAATAACGTAGCGTCTATCGTGCGTGGTCAAGTGTTTATCTCCTTATTAAGCTTGGATGCATAGTGCCTGGGTTAGCTCAGTGAGGATTTTAGCACAGTTTTTAAGCGAATGCCAAGGAATTCGATTTAGTAACTATGTAACAATAGGTGTGAGGCACATAAAACGACTGGGCGAACCTGCTCTGCCGCTATGTACCTCACATGTTTTGCTGGCGTATTACCTGGAGGTAGGGAGGCCATAGATTTTCTCGAACTTCGAGTTCAGGTAGCGAGTGAAGTGCTCCGGGTTGGGCGGTTCGTTTGTAATACGATCTATAAGCGCTTCGGGAAGGTAGATAACTCCGAATGTATACATGTGTTCGCGCAACCACTCAAGGGCAAAGGCTGTATCACCACCGGCCAGGCGCTGATCAAAGTCAGGAAATACGGCGTGGAGTTTGTGGAAAATTTGAGCGGAGTAGAGGTTACCAAGGGTGTAGGTCGGGAAGTAGCCAAAACCGAAACTCCAGTGGATATCTTGCAATACACCTTCCGCGTCGTTGGCCGGTTCAATGCCCAGGTATTCACGATATTTGGCATTCCAAAGGCCTGGCAGTGTCTCGACGGCGATATTACCGTTGATTAGCGACTTCTCAAGCTCGTAGCGCACAATAATATGCAGGTTATAGGTGACCTCGTCTGCTTCGACACGAATCAGGCTGGGTTGTACTTTGTTTAAGGCGCGAACAAAGGTCAGTACGTCTATGTGCGCAAATTGCGCCGGGAAAGCCTCTTTCACAGCAGCAAATTGATTCTGCCAATATGGTTCTGAGCGGCCAATGGCGTTCTCCCATAGACGCGATTGCGACTCATGAGCTCCACTGGATGCACCCCCGGCAAGGAGTGTGCGCACGAGGGTCGGAGCGACGCCCTGTTCGTAAACTGCATGGCCGCCTTCGTGAATTGCTGCCATGAGCGCTGCCTGGAGGAAGTCTTCCAGGGGACGGATGGTGAGTCGTACGTCAAAAGGGCTGCCAAAACTGGTGGTGAATGGATGTGGCGATCGAGCCATTTGCCCCCGCGAGAAGTCATAACCCATGTTACGCAGCAGGCGCTCGCATAACGCCATCTGTTGTTCTGTGGGGAATGTACCTTTAAGGCAGGACGCGTCAACGGTATTTCCGCTAGCCTGGATACGTTGTAGCAATGACCTGCTGGCCTCACGGACAGGTGTGAACAATCTGTCGAGCTTGCTGGATGTCATACCTGGTTCATATTCATTGAGTAGCGCATCATAGCGCGTCTCGACAAAGCCTAAGTGGTCCGCCACCTCACGGTGCAGGGTGATGGTGCGACTGAGCATTGGAGCAAAGCGGGCGAAATCACTGTGCTCCCTGGCACTGCGCCAGGCTTCGAAACTCGTGGCCCGAACATGGGCAAGTTCTTCGACAAGTTTACGCGGCAACTTCGTGGCGCGTTCGTGGGCACGTAAAGCTTCGCGCACCAGACCGCGGTCAGCATCAGTAAAAGCTGCTTGATGGACGAGTTCGCTGAGTTCGCTGAGCAGGTTTCCCAGTCGGGGATTGGTCCAGAGTTCGTGGAGGACACCTTGCAGCGCCGCTACTTGATAGCCGCGCACCTCTGCTGCTGCTCCTGGCATGGCAGTGTTCTGATCCCAATCTGCCATGGCTCCCAACGCCTGGAGATCGGCTATCTGGTGCAGGTGGTCCAGCAACTCGCTGATTCGTGTATCGCTACGAGTGAATTCGGGGAATGTTTTGGTATCTTGTTCTAGCATGGTAGTTTTTCGCTTTCTTTTCAAGAAAGATATGCGAGGTCAGACGAGAAAGGTAATTCATGACCGCGCGGTTACGCATAGTATACAGAGTGCGGCGCATTTTTGCACGTGCTGTGTTGATATTGAAATCAATGGGACGGACGCAGCGCTGCGATAATCGCTGCGATAACGCTCAGCGCAAAAGAGAAAAGGAACGCCAAGTGCAGGCCTGATAGAAATGGAGGGATTGCAGATGAAAAAGCTCCCATACCTTCACCGGTGATGAACACTTGCTGGATTGCGTTAAATGGTATCTTGCTCAGGGCGAGCGGAAAAACAATAGCAATACTGAGCATTGAACCTGTATTGTTCAGCATATTAAGAATGCCTGCCGCAGCGCCTCTTGTATGTGGCTCAACTGAACTCATGATAGCGTTGGTATTGGGTGAAACGAAAAAGCCCGAGCCTCCTCCCATTAATGCCATATAAAGGGAAAGCAGCCAGAATGGGGTAAACTGGTTGATGGTCGTCAGTCCGAGTAGCCCAAGCGCGGAGATAGCCAGTCCAATGGGCGTGAGCAACCGCGAACCGGCACGATCGGAGAGTCGCCCACTCAAGGGACCAATGACCATAAAAGCTGCGCCAAAGGGTGTGAGCATCAACCCAGCTGTTAGTGGATCTTTTGCATACGGGCCCTGGAGAAAGAAGATCAGCAAGAACAATACCGCGCCGCGCGCAACGCCATTTAACAAGCCGCTCATGTTTGCCAGCGCAAAGAGGCGGCTACGGAAAAGGCGCAACTGAATGAGCGGTACCTTGATGCGTGGTTCGATGGCAATGAATGATATAAGGCCGATGCTGCCGATGATAAAAATGACAATGGTGGTAGGTACCGGGTTAGGAAGGATGGGAAAACCAAGCATACTCAACCCTAAGAGTAAACCTGCCAGGCCAAAAGTCAAACTAGTGCTGCCAAACCAATCAAAAGACTGGCGTTTAAGCGGAAGCACAGGTTCGCGAAGCCGCCAGATGCCCCAAAGCGCGCCAAAAATGCCTA
>JBGQJX010000429.1:0-3860 GCA_041499255.1 Ktedonobacteraceae bacterium
AAGTTGCAACGGCCCATGCACACTCGGACTATGGGTCTACGACGATGCAGGAACAGCAGCACAGGTACTTACAGATATAAACAGTGCCGAACACAACCTGGCGTCTGATAACCAGTGGCCTGCCTACCAGCAAGGTCGCTGTGTCCTCATGAATGACACCAGTGATGGCCCCTACGTGCTGCTTATTCAAAAATATTGCGTCTGACAAGAAAAAGCTGGCACGTCAGGCCAATGAGGCGGCGGAAACCATTATCCCAACGACGTTTGTAGACGACGCTGAATTTATCTGGAAAGAAGCTGAAGCAGGAAAGACGCAGGAAGAGATAAGGGGTATCCTTGGATGGGGAAGCAGGGAGAAGGTAAAGGACTATGCTGCTCTAAATACCTAAATTTGGCCCAAACTAGTGGCAGGATGCCACAAGAAAGGAGCTTGCCAAAAGAACAAAGATGAGCCATACCTCTCGTAGAGTCTGAACTTTGCAAGAGGAGGATCATCATGAACGAATCTACCACACCCACGACGAAGCAGTTTACCGGCTGTGCCAGTTTGGCCGCCATTGGGATGAAGTTGAGAGAACTGAAGCTGTTTGAGCCAATTGAACAAATGGTGCAGATTGCCCAGAAAACCATCAAGGATCGGCCAACCGACAAACTCTATGATGCCTTGATTAGCATGCTGGCAGGAGCGCATGGACTGGTCGAGATCAATACGCGCTTGAGAGCCGATGCGGCCTTGCAGCGCGCCTTCGGGCGCAGTCGGTGTGCTGAGCAGTCGGTAGTACAGGAGACCTTGGATGCCTGTAGCGCCGAGAATGTCGCACAGATGGAGCAAGCGATGGATACCATCTATCGCCAGCACAGTCAAGGCTATCAGCATGACTACCAGGCCAGCTATCAAGTGCTCGATGTGGATATGAGTGGCATGCCGTGTGGACCCAAAGCTGCCTTTGCCAGCAAAGGCTATTTTGCCAAGCAACGCAACCGGCGTGGACGCCAATTGGGCCGGAAGCTTCCGACAGGCTATGAGGAAGTGGTCGTCGATCGGCTCTTCGACGGCAAGACGCAACTGAGCAAGGCGTTGCAGCCCTTGATGCAAGCGGCTGAGCAGACCTTGGAACTGGACGAGCGCAGACGAGCGCACACCCTGGTGCGCTTCGATGCAGGCGGCGGGAGCGTGGACGACGTCAATTGGCTGCTGCTGCGTGGCTATCAGCTCCATGGCAAGGATTACTCCAGCGCTCGCGCTGGGCGCTTGGCAGCAAGCGTGCAGGAGTGGGTCGATGATCCTCAGATAGAGGGGCGACAGGTCGGTTGGGTGAGTTTGCCCGCCTCGGAATATGCTCGTCCCGTGCGGCGCATTGCGGTGCGTTGCCGCAAGGCCAATGGGCAGTGGGGCATCGGCGTGCTGATCTCGACATTGGCACCGGCCCAGGTGCTGGCCTTGACCCAGTCGGAGGCTTCGCCTGAGGCCGATCCGGCCACCGTTCTGCTGGCCTCTGTGTATCTGTATGATCAGCGTGGCGGGGGTGTGGAAACCTCCTTCAAGGGCGACCATCAAGGCCTGGGCAGCACCAAGCGCAGCAAGAAACGCTTTGAGGCCCAGCAGATGGTCGTGCAGTTGGGCACGTTGGCTCACAATGTCGTGATCTGGGCACGAAGCTTTCTGACGCGGACCGACAGACCTGCCAAGTTGCGCCACTATGGAATCCTGCGGATGGTACGCGATGTCTTTCATGTGAGTGGCTTTCTGGTCTTCGATGCCTTGGATCAGCTGGTCGAGATTGTGCTCAATCAGGCGACCCCTTTGGCACCCGTTCTTGTTGAGTCGTTACGGGAGCTTCTCACTCCCGTGCATGTTGCCCTTAATTTGGGCCAAACTTAGGTATTTAATAAAGGACTTCCAGGAGAAAAAAGATGGGTATTCTACACCGCTTAAACGCTATCGAAGATGGTGAGTTTCGTTGGCAGAATGTACCGGTGAGCGCGTACGGACCTGAGAATAGTGGAGCAGAACGGGCAACCAGGCAAATCCTGATTGGTAAAGTAGAGCAATCACCGCATTTTCATATGCGCTACTTTGCTGTACAACCAGGTGGTCATACCTCACTGGATCAGCATGCACACGATCATGGAGTATACATGCTGCATGGCAGAGCGCGTCTCCGCCTTGGTGATGAGGAACATGAAATACAGACGGGCGATGTCGTCTACATTCCTGGCAATGAAGTGCATCAGTTCTTTACTGTTGGGGATGAGCCATTTGGCTTCTTATGTGTTGTCGCCGCGCAGCGATAAGAGGAAGTTATGTTAGCTGTCGAGTATCACGCCAACGACGATGTGCGTATTGTTGAACTGCCGATACCGGAGATCGGCGCGGGTGAGTTACTGGTGCAGTTGCGGGCCTGCGGCCTTTGTGCCAGCGATGTAATGGAGTGGTACATGAAGCCCCGCGCACCAGTGTATCCTGGTCATGAACCTGTGGGGGTGATCGCTGTAGTGGGTGAGGGGGTGCAGGGGTTTATGGTGGGGCAACGCGTATTTGTGCATCATCACGTACCCTGTATGATCTGCCATTTCTGTCAACGTGGGTCATTTTCGCAATGTAGCACGTTTCGCTCCACACGCCTGTATCCGGGTGGACTGGCAGAGTTTATTCGTGTTCCTGCCGCCAATGTTCAGCTTGATGTGCTCCTTTTACCTGAAGATGTAGCATTCGACGCCGCGACACTGATTGAGCCGCTGGCCTGTTGTGTGCGCGGCGTCAATCGTGCGGGGATCCAGGCGGGTGATAGTGTGCTCGTGCTTGGTGCGGGAAGCAATGGCTTGATGCTGGCGCAACTGGCTCAACAACATGGGGCTATGCCTGTTATCATTGTTGATCCTATCGCCTATCGTCGCCAGCGAGCGCTGGAGGTTGGGATAGATTATGTGCTTGACCCGCAAGCAGAGAATCTGTTGGAGCAGGTCTTTGCAGCGATCAGCGGGCGCAGACCAGATATTGTGCTGGTTACGCCGTCGAGCATCAGTGCGATGAGGCAGGGGGTAGAACTGGCTGGCCCGGGAGGGACAGTCTTGCTTTTCGCCCCTCCACCTCCTTCGGAAGTACTGGCTTTGACCCCTCACCAGCTCTTTTTTCAAGAGATTACGCTGCGCACAAGCTATTCTGCCGGACCCTATGAGACACGCCAGGCGTTGGACTTATTGCGGAATGGACGTATTCGGGCTGAGCAGGTGATTACGCATCGATTTGCTTTGCGGGATGCGGAACAGGCATTTCGCCTGGTGGCGAAACCTGGGGACGCGTTGAAGGCTGTGATTTTGGTGGAATGAGGGTATCGCCAATCCATTCGCTTATTTCAAAATGACCGTTGGTGCCTGTCCGAACGAGGTAAAGTGTATCAAATCCTTCGGCATTCGTGGGAGGTTCAAGTTTTTTCGCTGTAACATAAATCGCTACATCCGGCACTTTCGCCTTGCCTGAGCGCTCCTTGTTACGCTCAAGAGATTGTTTTAGAACTGGCTCAAAATAATACCCGACGATGGTCGCTCCATATTGGCGTCCCAGCTCGATGAGTGGTTCACGTACTGCAACTGTCGGATTCGTGTTATCGACAACTACAGAACGTTGAGCCTGGAGGGCGCTTTCGATGAGCTGCAACTGTCGTCTACTGGGGTTTGTATTGTTCCTCAATAGATCTTTACTGATATGGTTATGTGTTGCCGCGAAATACGTGCGATAAAACATGCTCTTGCCAGAGCCTTGCAACCCGATGAAGATGATCAATTCCATTTTCTCTGCCTTTGAAGTGAGATTCCAGTAAATGGTAGCAATGCCACCAGCGGCTCCCTGTACTCTTAGG
>JBGQJX010000430.1:0-3851 GCA_041499255.1 Ktedonobacteraceae bacterium
ACGACTAATTTCAAATCTTTCGCCAGGCCCAGGCGTAATTCTTCGGACAGGTTGCTCAAGTATTTTTTCACTTTGCGCAAAGCATCTTCTTGCGTGCCAAGCTCAATGCTATCCTCGGCATCTGGACCACCATTCGGCAATGGTAGAGCTATCACGTGTGTCAAATGCAAAATCCCTTTAGCAGGAGCGGCCAGTGCAGCAACCAGGTGAGCTACAGGTTCGAGGGTTAGCTGTGACAATGCGGAACCGTCCAGAGCAACAATCGCTCCAAAGGCTCGCAGAGGGCGCGTCGGATCCGGATATGAGCCAAGAGGCAAGGTTCCATCTTCTCGCAAAATGAGAATTGGCACGGGACAATGGCGTGCGATTTTCTGCGCGACACCTCCCAGCGCCCAACGTTTCATACCAGTGCTACCATGGCTGCAGATGATGCTGAAATCAACATTTTGCGAAGTAATCATTTTGAGGATGGTAGGAGCTGGCGCTCCATAGGAAACCTCTATTTCGGTTGGAATGCCCGTCAGTACGTCCGACGAAGTGACATCAGCCAGGTACTTCCTGGCCTCTGAGGTGAACTGTAACACTTCTTGCTTAAAGGCGACGCTCTGCGTCTGAGCAGGATTATAGCCCACGGGAATATTCACGACTTGCACTAAGACGATTGAGCCACCGATCATATGGGCTACGCGCGCGGCGATAGGAAGGGCGCGCTCTGCACGTTTTGAACCGTCCAGAGGAACCAGGATGCGTTGAAACATGGTCTTTCTCCTTGCTTCAAAAGTACGTCATCTCCCTTACGTCTCAGTATCGACAACATCATCTTTCGTTAGCTCACAACAGGTTTTTCTTCTTCTGTCCCTTCCTGACTTTGAGCTTCTACATTGTGATGACGTACGACCAATAGTGGGAGCTTTGTATGGTTAAGGATTTTCTCGGCCACACTGCCCATTATCAAACGTAGCAGACCTGTACGTCCATGCGTCGACACAGCGATGAAATCGCAACCGCGCATTTCTTCAGTATCACCCAGGTGTTCTGCCTGTTCAAGAATTGTGTCAACGACGTCCGGGCCTATAACTGCAGAGGAGGTAAGTGTGAGGTTATAATTTGCCAGGCTTTCGTGTAAATGATCAGTGATTTCTTTCAGGTATGCCTCTGCTTCTTCCCTGGCTTCATTGCGCACAGTGGTATCAAAATCGGATGGGCCTCTAAATTTCCCTGTTGCCACGGGAATGTCTATGACCTGTAACAGGTGCATTTCACCTTGCGCGGGCGCAGCTAACACTGAAACGAGTTGGGCAGCCGGCTCTATAGCAGTCTCCCCCAGCGGTGAGCCATCCAATGCAACGAGTACACGCCAGGGACGCGGTTCTGTTGGAGAAGGTATCACACCTTTTTCACTGAGGACAAGCACAGGAACAGGGCTATGGCGTACAGCTTCATGAGCAACACTGCCAAACATCCACCGTCTTAGTCCAGATTCTCCGTGACTACACAGAACAACTAGATCAACATGTTCCAGGTTAGCGACAGAGAAAATGGTTGGGGATGCTGCACCAGAAACTGCCTTCACGGTCACATCTAAGCCTTCTAAATCGCTTGCATGGGCTTTAACGATATCAGCGAGATAATCAGCGGCCCCTTCTAAGCGTTTTTCAAAAGCAGTTGGTTTTAATGCAACGGTGTGATCTTCTCTGTATGTTCCAAACTCGACTGGGGGCAGCACGACATTGATGAACAAGATTGATCCGCCAGAGGCGCGAGCAATCCTTGCAGCGACAGGTATGGAGCGTTCTGCGCCTTTTGATCCGTCGAGAGGAACGATGATCCGCTTAAACATTGTTGGGCTCCTTTCTAGTTCCGTTTATAAACAGTCCGCGAGTTAACAAAACTCGCGATTCTCCCGAATATGCCTGGCTACCTATAGAAAAGCATATATGTAGCTTCTCACAACGGTATCACGAGGAGGAAAATAACTATCACATTTTGATCACACAGGACAATGCAGGCTCAACTATGATATGCCTAAGTATATACTACTCATTGTTTATCTGCTAGAGAGTAATCTGCTGTTTGGGCGAATTGCTAACATGCATGATATACTGCACTCAACGCAATGTCCGAAGATTGTACCGAGCGTCTCCATTTGACTTAGCGAGTTTTCAGTGATAATGAGCGGAGGAGAGAAGTCGCGATGCCCCACCTCAAACTTGACCAGGCCCTGGTGAATGAAGCACGTTCTCTGGCACAGCATATCGTCGAACCGGTAATAGCGTACATTGGTGCGCATACGACGGTGGCCATCGAACGCGCAACATTGCGTTTGATAGGTGTAGATGGAATCGATGAAGAGGGTGTCTCTTTACCAAATCGTGTCGTGGATAGTGCTTTGCCGCTTTTGCCGGGAGGTATCCTACGCCCATTCGTCGCCGCGATGCTCCGAAGCAGGCTCGATGTGCTGGGAACTGCCGAGGCTATTGGACTGAACGAGATAGCACTTCACGAGTTAGCAGCCGGAGAAGATGTTATAGCAACAATCGATGCTGAAGTCAGGCTAATGGTGAAAGAAGGGGTAAGGCGTATTAAGGCAAGGAGATCAGAGCGTACTGCTATGATAGAAGCATTGGGCAATCCACCGACTCCCTGGCTCTACGTGATTGTAGCAACGGGCAATATTTATGAAGATATCGTACAGGCACAAGCAGCGGCACGGCAGGGTGCCGATGTTATCGCTGTTATACGTTCTACAGCGCAGAGTCTCCTTGATTACGTGCCTTTTGGTCCGACAACAGAGGGCTTCGGTGGAACTTATGCCACACAGGCGAATTTCAAGTTAATGCGTGACGCGCTTGATGAAGTCAGTCGAGAGGTAGGCCGCTATATACGACTGACGAACTATTGCTCAGGGCTTTGCATGCCTGAAATAGCTGCGATGGGGGCTTTGGAGAGGCTTGACATGATGCTTAACGATGCCCTGTACGGTATTATCTTCCGCGATATCAATATGAAACGCACGCTTGTCGATCAACTCTTTTCGCGGCGTATCAATGCTGCCGCCGGCATCATCATTAACACAGGAGAAGACAATTATCTCACCACCGCGGATGCGCTCGAAGCAGAGCACACGGTTGTTGCTTCACAATTTATCAATGAGCGCTTCGCGCAAATTGCGGGCATTCCGCCAGAACAGATGGGTCTTGGTCATGCCTTCGAGATTGGTCCCAGGACACCTAACCATTTATTACATGAGATAGCTTCAGCGCAGTTGATACGTGACCTCTTCCCCGGTTATCCAATTAAGTATATGCCTCCGACGAAACATATGGACGGGGATATTTTCCGTGGCCATATCCTCGACAGCTTCTTTAACTTCGTGGGAGTATTAACCGATCAAGGTATTCAGTTGTTAGGCATGCCCACCGAAGCTATCCACACGCCCCTCTTGCAAGACAGGTTTCTGTCCATTCGTAGTGCGCAGTACGTGTTCAATGCTGCTCGCGATTTGGGCAAGCAGTTCGAGTGGCGCGAGGACAGCCTGGTGGCACGTTGGGCGGACCAAATTCTACGTGAAGCCGTTGATCTACTGCAAGAAATGGATAAGCTAGGATTGTTTAAGGGATTAGAGGCAGGGCTTTTTGCTGATATTAAACGTTCTCCGGAAGGTGGACGGGGCCTGGAAGGAGTGATAAAAAGGAGCGAGGGGTATTTCAACCCGTTTTATGACGAGTTGTTGGGGTGACAACTCCCCACAGCTAAAGCTGGGGGCTTCTCAGTTCGACCGGACTCCCAGCGGAGACCGTCCCTGAAGGCCATGCCCTGGCCTTTGCCAAAATGTTTTGCGCGGCATTGAC
>JBGQJX010000431.1:0-3848 GCA_041499255.1 Ktedonobacteraceae bacterium
AGCCGCCGCCAGCGTAGAAGTGTGCCGCATCGAAGACCATGCCCACATTGTCACGGCCAGTTTTTTGGATGATTTCCTGGGCGCCGCGAGGTGTGCGTACTGAACACCAGCCGAAGCCCAAAAATTCAAAGGGTAGCTTGATCCCGTAGTCACGGGCAATATCACTCAGCTCCTGCAGTGCCGCCACGTGTTCCGCCACAATCGTCTCCCAGGTCGTCTGCCAGGTGGGAGTTGGGCTGGCTACCACCGCAACAGCCGGGCAGCCGATGGCTTGAGCAATCTCACACAACTTGCGACACTGGTCTTTGATGGCACCAAACTCGTCACCCCGAAACGCAATAAATGAAATCGCATTGAGGGTCATTGGGGCAACGTGATTATCCTGAAACAGCGCCTTTAAATCTGCCAGGGAATGGTCGACAAGGAAGCGATCAAGCTTGCTTGGCTTGGCCACCCATACTTCCAGACCCTTAAAACCAGCATGGGCCGAAGCAGCCACATCTGTTTGTAAATCAGCGGTCATGGTCGTTGCGCCGTGAAAACCTAACTTCATTCGGACCTCCTTAACCAAACAATCTCTGCGCAATCGGTTGCACAGGTGTGCAAAAAAAAAGAACAACAGTTAGCTGGCAGCCTCCACCATTTCGCCGGACACTAAGCAGGCAGTGGTCTGTCGCACGACTAATTCACCGGGTACAATCTGGTTTTCTGGCAGTTGGCCGCTCAGTAAAGCGAGCATCATACGCATAGACCGCTGTCCCAGCTCAAACCGGGGCTGGCGAATAGTGGTCAAAGGCGGTATGGTATATGCAGCTATGTCGATATCATCAAAACCAGTAATGCTGAGGTTTTCAGGAACAGAGATACCGTGCTTGTAACAGGCAGCCAGCAAGCCTATAGCCGTCGTATCGTTGTAGCAAAAAACAGCCGTAGCTCCGGCGGCCAGTAATGGCTCTAGACTGGCCCCCCCGACTTTGGCATGGTCTTCAATAGTATGAGAAGTGAAAATGAGGGCGGGGTCTACCGCAATCCCCCTTGCTTCAAGCGCATTCTGATATCCTTTGAAACGGTGTTGGTTTGACTGAGGGCGATTGGTAATACCTACATAACCGATGCGGCAATGCCCCAAAGCAAGTAAGTGTTCAACGGCTAATTGAGCCCCATGCACATCATCAACAGTAACAAAATGCGTGCTCTCCCCCGGCTTCTGTTCATTGATGATCACGATGGGAACCTTACTGCGACCATAGAACCGGGGATATTGATCAAATAAGTGGGAGGCAATGACAATTACGCCATCCACTCGCCGCTTCTGGAGCATCTTAATAGCAGCAATCTCTCGCTGGCGATCATTTTGCGAGGTACTGATAAAAACATTAAAGCCCGCCTCAATCGCAACGTTCTCCACGCCTTCTACTACCCGCCCCATGAATGGGTCAGTAATGGTGGCCAATACCATGCCGATGGTCCAGGTCTTATTTGCAGCCAAACTCTTTGCCACCGTGCTGGGAACGTAATCCATTTCTCTGGCCAACTCCTGGATCCGTTTTCTTGTTGTAGCGCTGATGCGAGGATGATCCTCAAGCGCGCGAGAAACGGTTGAAGGAGAAACCCCAGCTTTTTTGGCGATATCATAAATCGAGACAGACATGGTCGGCGAACTCCTACACAAACGGGTTCTACTACCTCAATGGGTCCACTACGGCCACCGTGAATATATTGCGCAACCGGTTGCACAAAGTATATACGAAAGTTTGAAATTTGTCAAGGGCAAATGCGTGTTTTTTTTTGCAAGCCGAAATCCAGTCATGAAACAAAACTTCGTCGCACTTATCTACCCTGCGACTTTATTTTCCGGCAAGTCGGGCGACTACAGGGACCATGTTTTCCAGTTGCCCCTCGAAGACATGGAAGTAGGAGAAGCCATAGTGTTCATGCTGCTCTTGCAAATACGCGACAGCCTGCTCAGTGGACATCTCCTGTCGCTGGAGGGACGACCACGGTTGCGGGACGGCTTCGCTCCGGCTATCGGTGATCACGATGCGGTAGATTGTCTGGCAGAGCTCTACCTGCTCAATGCGTTCTCCAGCCGCTTCACGAATCCACGCAAGTTTCTCTTCTATCGGGGCGTCTGCTACGTCGCTTCCTGGCGGCGTCGGCCTGATCTCTGGCGCGATGCTGTCAGCCTCGCGCGCGGCAATGGAGAGCATGCGCTTGCCCGTGCTGCCGATGAAAATGGGCGGGTGCGGCTTCTGTATAGGTTTCGGAAGCCCTCTCAAGTCCGTGATCGTGTAGTATTTTCCGGAGAAGTTCACGACTTCCTCGGTAAAGAATTGTTTGATGATATGCAGCGCCTCTTCCACGCGGCTGACTCGCGTTCCGGCGCTCTCCAGGGGCAGGCCCATCTGTTGATAATCTGGTTGCCCAACCCCCGCTCCCAATCCCAGCTCAAAGCGCCCGTGAGAAAGCAGGTCGAGCGTCGCAGCCTCTTTCGCAAGCATGACGGGATGACGGTAATCATTGGCAAAGACATGGCTGCCGACACGCAGCGTCGTCGTCGCCTCAGCGGCGAGCGCCAGCGCCGTGAATGGAGCCAGCGGCGTTGCCAGGCGATCCGGCATAAGCAGGCTGGCGTAGCCAAGCTCTTCCACCCTGCGTGCAAGCGTGACCCACGCTTTGTACGAGGACGCTCCACTGCTCACGACACCAAAACGAAATGGTTTGCGCATATTAAATCTCCTCAAAATTGCTACCAGTAGGATCGCTAAGTTATGTTCTACCTCACACCAGAAAGCCCCCTTTACAGAAGCCTCACGAGAGAGTATTATATAGTCAACCTATCCAATTAATTTTTGGATATACAAACCATACAATAAATTCTCGGAGGTGTCAAGCTTTCTATGAGTCCTCGCCCTTATCAACTTGGTCAGCGGCAGGCGGCTAGTGACCAGACCCGCGCCCGTATCCTCGCCGCGACCCGCGCCTTGCTCATGGCTCCTGAAGGCTATTCCCGCTTCTCCATCGAAACGGTAGCTCGCCAGGGCGATGTGGCTCGCATGACGGTCTACCACCAGTTCGGCTCCAAATTAGGACTGCTCGAAGGGTTGTGTGATTCGCTGGCGGCGAGTGGTGGCATGGAGCAAGTAGCCAGTGCCTTTCGCCAGCCGGAACCGCTCGATGCTCTCAACCAGTATATTGAGATCTTTGGACGTTTCTGGGATGCGGATCGGCTCGTGATGCGTCGGCTGCGGGCTCTGGCTGCCCTCGACCCAGATTTTGAGCAAGTGATACGGACACGAGACGAATGGAGGCGACAGGGGATACGTGCGATCACCCAGCGGATAATCGAGAAGCAGATGCCTTCCCTCAGTGAGACCTTCGATGAGACCGTAGATGTTCTCTTTACATTGACCAGCTTTGAAACCTTTGATACCCTGGCTGGAACCACTCGCAGTCTGGAGGAAGTCGCGCCTATAATACAGCACCTTGCCCGCGCGGCGATTGGATTGAAATAACAGAGACGACGAGCTAGTTCTTGCTGTAGATTGTACGTAAGTTTGGGTAATCCGCACTCTATGGGAACCATAACTCCCAAAAACTGTGCTGCACGTTTCAACTTTGCCGCTACAAGTCCTCTTCCTTAAACGCGGGGCCTGGTATAGTAGGGTTGACCCTCGCGGTCAACCAATAGGCATCAACCTAAGAAAAGCCCATCAAATGGTGCAGGAGCGCTGGCGCGATAGGAGGACCATGCTGTCATGCTGAGCGCAGCGAAGCATCTCGAGGCCCATGGAGAGAGACCCTTCGCTGCGGCTCAGGGTGACAACCAGGGAAGCAGTGTGCGAGAC
>JBGQJX010000432.1:0-3848 GCA_041499255.1 Ktedonobacteraceae bacterium
CGCAAGCTCTTCTCTCTTCTCGAGAACTTTTACCAATGCGTCCAGCGGAAAGCTTCGACCAAAAAGAGCTGCGACCCGCAGGAGTTCGCGACATGGCGTACTCAATCCTTGTAAGCGCTGTCTAATTGCCAGCATGATACTACCAGGAAGTTCTGTCCCGACGGCCTTCATTGCTCGCCACTCTTTCCCAAGTAAGACGAGTTGACGGTTGAGCGTGAACGTGCGTACCAGTTCTTCTAGAAAGAATGGATTACCTTCTGCGCGAGCAAGCAATACCTGTGCTATACTCTCGGGTAGCTTGCCTGGAAGAAGCGCGTGAAGATGTTGTGCAGCGGCTTGCGTATCTAGTGGGCTTAGCGGCAAGATCAGGAGCAGACCATGCTGCACCAATTCGCCAAGCGCCCTTACGCTGCGCGCATTCGTCGCTCCCACGTTGTCGCTGCCCTCTGCATGCTCCCTCTGCATGCCTGCTGGACGCGTCGCTCCAACTAGCGCAACACGACTACTATGCAGACGTACCGAGAGATACATAGTTAGTTCCAGGCTGGCGCTATCGGCCCATTGCAGGTTGTCTATACCGAGCAAGACAGGCTGATCCTGTGCTACACGTTCCAGTAATGTTGCCATTGCATCGAGGAAGCGAAACTTCTCCTGGTCAGGAGAGAGAATTTCGGGTGCCACAGTGACACCCGACATCCTGGGAAGTTCGGGAAAAAGGCGAGCCAGCGCTGTTACCAGCGGCGTACCTGTTGGCGAAATGACCGCCTCATCTTGCCGGCTCTCACCCTGTCGCTCATTGGCGCCCGGGAGCGCAGAAGATAGTCCCACGTAGTAGCGCAGTTGCTCTGTCGAAGAAGTGCGCAGCAGCGGGCGCAGTGCTTCAAAAAAGGGCAGATAGGGAAACTTCATGCCCGACTCGAAGGCGCGTCCTTCAAGTACCCGGAAACCAAGCGCTCGCGCCTCAGTATACATCTCGGCCAGCAAGCGCGACTTTCCTACACCCATCTCGCCACTGATCGTCAGCGCGCGTGACCCTGTTGGCAGATCGAGGGCTACTGTTTTTAACAGGAGGCGAATTACCTGCATCTCGGTATCACGACCAACGAGCGGTAGCGCTTCACCCGCTCCCTTTAATCCCGAAAGTGGATCAGCGAATGGTGCCTGCATACAACCTCACTCCGGACGCCCCAGCTTTGCGCCCCTCCATAGTATGAACTGAAGCTGCTCTTCTATTTTCTCAATTGTGGTGCTATGTCGTGATAAATAAATAAGGCGAAAAAGACGGCCAGGAAAGGTACATCAAATAAGAAATAGAGCCAGAAGACTGTTGCCGCCTGCAGCCATATCAGGTGATAGAGCAAAGCAAGCGCCACCAATGTACCATAAACAACTGCCACAATGGCCAGGGGACGAACCTGTGCCCATTCGCGCCGCTTCGAAAGCCAGATAGCCCCCACTCCATTGCCGATGATAATGGCGCCGATAAAGCGATCAAGTAGGGGTGGGATACTGGTTGGCCACACGGGGAGTTGAAGTTCTGGCAAAAAGAAGAAAGCGAAACCTATAACGAGATTAAATATTCCCGCAAATAAAGCCAATCCACGCTCTGGCATGCTAAAAGTGAGGTGGTCTTTCATTGTTTTCCTTTCCATGTCACATCCTGCATCGATTATACTACAGAAAAACACATCAAGGATACAGAAATCTTCTTTCTGCACAATTCTCCTTATTGATAAACTATTGCAATTACGAAATTTATTTGTTATGCTCTTATAGGTGCCCTCTTAACAGCCATGCAAACAGTCACTGTTAAGATATTCCTTGCAATAGTCTTCGTACATAGTCTCCTTAGTGCTACAACTTCAGTGATTTTCTCGTCGATAGTATTTCCAACTCTCTCTGGCGCGGCTTGCGCACTCAGGAGGTTTAATGAGCAAACAATTTGGTATCACACCGCTTACGCACGTGTTTAACGATAGTTCAACGGATCTACGCAGGAAGATCATCGGCATCTACATTCTTCTCCTCGCCTTCAACGTCATCGCCTGGGCCTTTGCCTTCTTTGGCTTCGCGGTACAGTACCCCGCTCTGCTTGGCACAGCGCTACTCGCATACACTTTTGGCTTGCGACACTCTGTCGATGCAGACCATATTTCAGCGATAGATAACGTGACGCGCAAACTGATGCAGGAGAATAAGCGTCCTATTGCCGTTGGGTTTTTCTTCTCGCTTGGTCACTCAACCATCGTCGTAGCCTTATCCATTGCCATCGCCATCGCCGCGGCATACATCCAGACCGCTCTACCAGCCTTCAAAAGCGCCGGTAGCCTGATCGGCACTTCAGTCTCCGCCCTTTTCCTGTATATCATTGCCTTCATTAACATCCTCGTGCTCTGGGAAGTCTTTCGCACCTTTCAGAAAGTCAAACGCGGCGAAGAGTACAGCGAACAGACATTGGACGATTTCTTGAACCAGCGCGGATTGATGGGGCGCTTCTTCCGTCCCCTGCTCAGGATGATCGATAAGAGCTGGAAAATGTACCCCGTTGGCATACTCTTTGGTCTTGGCTTTGACACTGCAACAGAAGTGGCTTTATTAGGCATTTCCGCGGTAGAGGCTGGCAAAGGTCTACCCATCCCTTACATCCTCATCTTCCCCCTCCTGTTTACGGCAGGCATGTGCCTGCTTGACACCACCGATGGTATCTTAATGCTTGGAGCATATGGCTGGGCCTTTGTTAAACCCGTGCGTAAACTCTACTACAATCTGAACATCACCCTGGTCTCCGTCCTTATCGCCTTAGTGGTGGGCACAATTGAGATCCTCTCGATTATCAGCGCTCCGCTCAATCTGACCGGCGGCCTCTGGAACTACTTCAACAACCTGGACTTTGGGTTCCTTGGGATTTTAATCATTGGCATCTTCATTCTTAGTTGGGTAATCTCAACGGTCATTTACAAAGTGAGACGCTATGATGATATCGAGGTGAATATGGCTCCTAAAGTTAATGAGGTCGCGAGCAGTAGTGGCCGGTGACAACTCCCCACAGCTAAAGCTGGGGGCTTCTCAGTTCGACCGGACTCCCAGCGGAGACCGTCCCTGAAGGCCATGCCCTGGCCTTTCCCAAAATGTTTTTTGCGGCATTGACATCCCGGTCGGCTACATAGCTACAGAAAGGACACATATGGGTTCGTACCGACAGAGCTTTCTGCACGGTCTCGCCACATTGGTGACAGTTCTGGCTGGTGAAGCGCGGGTTCACTCGTCTCACTTGATGACCAGCTCTTGCAGCCTTCTCTTCAAGGATGTCGAGGAATGCGCCCCAACTGGCATCCATGATGCTCTTTGCCAGGGAATGGTTCTGTACCATGTGAAGCATTTGAAGCTTCTCAACGGCGAGTATCTGGTACTGTTCGCTGTACGCTTTGGCCGTCTTATACTGGAAATCGCGGCGTTGACGCGCTATCTTGAGATGCGTTTGGGCGGTACTCTTGGCAGCTTTACGGCGGCGATGACTGCCCTTCTTGCGTCTGCACAATTGACGCTGCTTGCGTCTCAAGGTTTTCTGCGCGCTGCGATAGAAGCGCGGGTTCTCTACCGTGTGGCCCTCACTATCGGTGAGAAAGGACGTGAGACCGACATCAATACCGATTTCAGGATGCTCGCACGCGCTCGGAGCATGTGCGGGATGTGGCTCCATCTCACAGACGATGAGGGCATACCAATGCCCATCCGCACGGTGTACCAGGTGCACCGTCTTGGGCGCGCCCTCGATCGGACGATGCACCTTGATCTTCAGGGATTTCCCGAGCTTGGCGGGAACATGCAAGTGCTTGTTAGCAGCATCC
>JBGQJX010000433.1:0-3834 GCA_041499255.1 Ktedonobacteraceae bacterium
AATCAAAGGCCAGCCACGTACCGTTGGCCTGACCATAAGCCCTCTCGCCTCGACCCCTCCAGCCCAACTCCTCAGCTTAATCGTAGTACGCGATGTAACCGCCTTTCGCGATGCAGCTCGCCTGAAAGCAAATTTTCTCTCCATGATAACTCATGAACTGCGTTCACCACTCAACGCCATTCATGGTTACCTCGACCTGGCCTTGACGGGTATGGGAGGCGACCTCAACGAACAACAGCGAGAATTTGTGCAGCGCGCCCGCTCCAGCAGCGAACACCTCTATGCCCTTATCGAAGATATCTTGCTCATTGCGCGCGCCGACTCAGACCAGATTCGCCTCAATCGTGCGTTGGTGAGCCTACAAGAGATTGTTGACAATGCCGTAGAAGAGTTGGAATTGATGGCAATCGACTACAACATCGCCATCAATATCGAGGTTCCCCAGGACTTTCCCCCTATCTATGCCGACCCCGTACGCATGCAGCAAGTATTGCGTAACTTGATTAGCAACGCCCTGCGCTTCACACCTTCCGGTGGCAATACCACCATTGCTGCATCTATCACAAATCACCCGCATGGCGACGAGTCGTCTCATCCCGCTGCAAAGGATGCCAGGTTGCTCAAGCTAGAAGTGATTGATACCGGTTATGGCATCCCCCATGAGCAACAGCAGCGCATTTTTGAACGCTTTTACCAGGTTCCTCAGGCAACCTCTGGACGATCAAGCGGCATGGGCCTGGGTCTTGCCATCGTCAAAATGATCGTCGAACTCCACGGCGGCCAGTTGCGTGTTGCCAGCGCACCCCAACAGGGCAGTACCTTCACCTGCTTGCTTCCCTGCCTGCTCTCTTGACAAGCCCTTACATCAAGCGCAAATCCAGTACCCCGATACATGGACCGTGTTCGCCGCTCCGTCGAGCGTAATATCCATTGTGCCAGATTTCACGTCGCCATTAATTATAGCCTGCGCTGGCGCATTTCCGGAATTACCCCAAATAGTCGTTGACGACATAGGCTGCTGCGCAAAGACCACAGAGATTTGATTATAGCTGGCCGGCCCTTTGTAGGTAGGAATCCTGGCGACAAAGTTATACTGTACCCCATCAACCGTCCCGCTGAAATAGAGATCGTATTCTGTTCCCTCGGTCGATGGACCGCACCTGGCGATGCTTGTCACAGCCATAGACCCACGTACTGCCCCGGAAAAGTTGATTAGAAATACGGCGTTAGTGCCCGCTACAGGCGTCGTGCCTGTTATGCGGGTAATACAGGAGCCCGTTGGACAGGTAGTATCTATAGGAGTAACACCAGTAGTATTACCTGAGGTTGGGCTGGTTCCTATACCTGGCGTAATTAGCGACAGTAAGCCGGGAGGACGCAGCCAGAATAGCAATCCACCCGCGATACCAGCCAGCACAAGCAGGCCTACGACCGCTATGATAATCCATCTCGTAGCCGAGCCACGCCTTGCCTTCGGAGCAGGAGAAATTGGAAATTGCTGTGGAGATGATGGAAATGGTGGAATGATACCGGCAGAGGCTGCCTCAACTTGCGCATCATCTCCCTCTCCCACCGCATCATCACTTGTTCGCGGGAACTCCTCCTGCAATTGCGCCTTATCAGCTTCATTGAGCCCCAGAGGCTCACTTGGCATGCTCTCCCCCTCTACTGTTTCTTCCGCTTCAAGCGCCTCGGGAGCTTTTCCTTCTGCTTGTTCTCTCTCCTCAGCTTGCGCGAGTTCCTGCGTGCTCAGCTCCGCCACATCCTCTGGTCTCTCCCCAGCTTGCACAAATTCCTGCGTGCTCAGCTCCGCCACATCCTCTGCTTGATGTCCATTTTTCGCGGCAGCGTCGCCATTATTTACCGCTTCAGTCTTTTCGCCATGCGCAAGCTCCTGCGTGCTCAGTTCCGCCACATCCTCTGCTTGCTTCCCATTCTTAGACTCTGCGGAACGCGCAAGTTCTTGCGTGCTCACCGTGGCCACATCTTCCGACTGCTGTTCATTTTCCACGCCTATAAATGTCTCCTTATCAATCGTGCTAACACTACTGAACTCATTGCCGCACTTTCCACAAAAACGAGCATTGTCGGGTACTTGTGATCCACAATTAGTGCAATGTCGCAAGGCCGACTCCCTTCCAGGCTCAGAAAATGGTGAAGTACCCCATGTCTAAAGACAAGAGGCTTCTACGCATGTTGCCCCACGTTGGGTTCTTCCAACCCGTAGAATGTTGATGGCGGCATTCGTGTCCCTATCAAGTTCTGCTCCACACTCGCAGGAATGCCATCTCTCGGAGAGGTCTTTTGTGCGCACGGTGCCGCATTGCGAGCACATCTGGGAGGTATTGCGGGGGTTCACTTTCAGGACCGTGCGACCGGCGCATGCTGCCTTGTGCGTCACGATCTGTTGGAATTGTCCCCATCCTGCATCCAGGATGCTCTTGTTGAGTCCTGACTTTGCCGCCGCGCCATTGGGAAGATACTGGCCTGTTCCTTCATCCTGTTTGGGCTTGGCACGCTTGCTGAGATTGGTGATTTCGAGTTCTTCAAACACCATGGTCTGATGCTGCTTGACGAGGTGTCTGGCCTGCTTGTGATGGAAGTCCCGTCGTTGGTTCGCTATCTTGCGATGAGCCCTTGCTAGAGCCTTGCGTGCTTTCTCTCGGCGATGCGACCCCCGCTTTTTCCGAGACAGGGCTTGCTGCAAGCGTTCTAGCTGCATTTGAGCACGGCGATAGTAGCTTGGCGACTCGATGAAGGTACCATCTGACAAGGCGGCAAAGTGTGTCACGCCCAGGTCTATCCCGACCTCGCTCTCCACTGGCGGGAATGGTTCGGGCTGCTCTCCCTCGCACGAGAAGACGGCATACCACTGACCTGTCTCATACTTGACAGTGCAGGTTTTGATCGTGCCTTCCATCGGGCGATGCAACGTGATCTTGATAGTGCCAATTTTCGAGAGGCACAGACGGCTATCGTGCGTGAGGCTGTAGCCACCCTGGGGATAGGTGAACGAGTTGTAGCGGGTGCGGCCCTGAAACCTGGGATACCCTGGCTCTTCCCCCTTTTCGACACGACGAAAGAAGGCCTCAAAGGCCCTCTTCAGACGCAAGAGGACATCCTGAAGGACCTGGGAGTGTATCTGCTGGTACTCTGCCCGTAGCTCTGCCTTGATTTCAGGCAAGTCCCGTTTCTGCTCATAATACGTGATGGACTTGCCCGCCATGCGGTAGGCCTCTTTGCGTTCAGCCAGTGCCGCATTGTACAACTCACGACAACGAGTGAGCGTCCAAAAGAGCGTCTTTTCCTGCTGCTTTGTTGGGGAGAGCCGAAACTTATACGCCTTCCTCATTGGCCTTTTTGTCCTTCTACATAGCGCTTGAGCATTTCCAACGTCACACCGCCCACGGTAGCGACAAAATAGCTATTCGTCCACAAACTCGGCAACTTGCGCTTCAGTTGCGGAAACTCTTGCCGCAAGTCCCTGCTATTATGGCGCGTATGCTAAAAGGAAGTATACCACAGCCCAAAAATTTGTATAGAGAAAGCGCAGCAATCATGGCATGAATGTCATACTTGCTGCGCTTTCTCAATGGAACAAAAACTACTTACGACGCCTTTCTATTCTGACTCCTATCCATAGACGTCGCATTTCCCTTTGACCCGGCAGCCTTTTTTAGCTGGACAGCTCCAGAGCTGCTCTCAACCTGCATTTCTCGTTGATACTCTTCGCTGCGGCGATTGTATTCCTCCATCGCCAGCACATAGGCATTGTACATACGCTCAAGAACAGGTAAAGCATCTCCTCGCTGCTCCGCCATCGCCAGGTCGTAC
>JBGQJX010000434.1:0-3828 GCA_041499255.1 Ktedonobacteraceae bacterium
CAAAGCCCTGGAGGCCGCCGTAGGCCGCTTTATGATTATAGGAGCTAAAAGCGCCGATCAGCGAAGCGAATGCCAGACCCACAAACAAGATGGGCAAAAACCAGTTTCCATTGACGCCGCCCAGGAAAATGGCCACGGCCAGACCTATGATAAAAAGCCCGGTAGCGACGCCACCTATTGCATTTCGGTAAGGTCTTCGATAAGGTTTTTCATTATTTCCATACGACCACCACCAAACGGGTCTATGAACCTACAATCTCGTCAAAGCACAATGATATGGGAATCTGTTTTTGTCTCAGTCTAGCTGCCACGATTGCCCAAAGCTCACTTTCTGATGACAGTGCGGTGAAATCAAGAGCGGTCTCATTTGATGAGCAAGGTTATCACTAAATGCTTCCAGGGAAACATTGCGGAATAGGTATACCCTTCTGAGGCTCGGGACCTCATTAGAAGTATGGTCTCAGATTGCAATGCCACAAGTTCAACATGGAAGCATTTAGCCGACCTCGCCGATAGACGAGCCCCTTGCCGGTTCTGCGCAAGACCTGCCCATCATTCGCACAACCGTGCATCTATGGAGCCATCTCCCCGATGTAGTTGGCCGACGAACCACCGGCAGTAAACCATAACATGCCAGCCGGATCGAGCGTGAGACCGAAAGGGACGCTCCCAGGCAGGGAGAGCTGGAAGAATGTGAGGACTTTCGGCCCCGGTGCATAGCGGACAAGCGTGTTGGCACCGACGTCCACGAACCAGATATTCCCCAGGTGATCAATGGCGAGTGCGTATAGGGCGGGAGGCCCCCCTGATAAAGCTGGCACAGGCAGTTCGGTCAAGGTGTCTGTCGTCGGGTCAAATACGCCGAGCTTGCCGGGTAACACTTCGGTGAACCAGAGGCGCCCGGTGCTATCAGTCGCCATCGAGAAGATCTGGACCTGCGGGTTAGGCAGATCATAGAGGGTGATGTGGCCCGTCAGCGGGTCAAGGGTGCCAATCGCACCGCCTGCCATGTCGCCAAACCAGAGCAAGCCCCAGTCCTCTTCATCCCTGAACGGTCAAGGTTCCGCGCATATATCCCCTGGTCACCATGGGGCCTTCCCATCCATTTGTACCAGTCCCGCAGGGATCAAAACACTGGAAGTAGTAGGAGCCAGCCGCTTCGGTGCGGAAGGTGAAGGTGACGACACCATAGGGCTTGCCGCTCGTGGTATCGCCTGGCAGTGGCACGTTGATGTGAAGCTGCGCAATGGTGAAGGTATGGGCCACTTTCTCCGGCGCTAAGGCTGTGTAGGCATGCCCATCCGCATAGGCGACACCACCCACGACACCCTGGACCGTGGTGAAGGGAGACCCCTTTGGCAGCGGCGTATCCCCCATATCATAGTCCCGCAGGGTGACAGTCACGAGGCTGTTGGCTGGCATCACCAGGGTGTTGGGCGAATAGCTAGGCCAATCTTTCTGCATCCCGGGCTGATTGATGACGATATTCAGCTCCGCCTGCACGTGGCGCTCGGGCTGTGCTGCGTATGCTATCGAGGGTGTTCTCTGATTTCCAAAAGCGGCTTCAAAGGCGAAGTAGGCACCTGAGGAGATGGCTACGCTGACGAGCATGCCAAATACGAGTCCTACGTAAATGAATGCCAAAGATAAACGTTGTCGCTTCCCCTGATTCTGAGGGGGTGTGCTCGGTAGCTGAGCCATTGTCTTTCCTCCTGAAACTGCATAGGTATGATGCCTTCTCTCTGAGATTTGTGAAGAGCATACTCGCCGCATCTCTCAAAGAGATCACAGCGTACCAGTGAACATCACATTGCCATCACAGGATTCAGGAGCAGGTCACGATGATATCACATAGACGCTTTGAGACCCACATATTCCCGACAGAGTTGTGAGAGGTTTGTGAGACGACAAGCACCTTTTGTGACACCTCTGAGAGAGAGATGTGATATATCCTCAGCAGGATATGTATGCATACCCGAATTGGGTGGCTGCTGTTCCAACGTTCAGCGAAACAGCGTCAGGCAGATGACTACGTACTCGCGGTCGCAATGACGAAGGGATCAGTAGCGTCGAGGTGCTTGCTGGAGCAGGAAATCGCCACATAACCATACCTATCCAGACGGGAAGGATCAAGATGCGTAATCGAACAGTGTGGTTCCTCGTAGGTATCATCCTGGTATGCATCCTGGCCTTGATGGGCACGGGGTTCGTAGTGGCCGCAGCGCACGGAAGCTTTGGAGCAGGCAGCACGGCACAGGCGTCGGTCTCGCAAGACAAGCCGGTCTTTGGCGATACGCAAGTCTACATGCATGGTGATGCATTCACTCCCGAGCGTATCCAGGTGGTACTCGGTACGACCGTGACCTGGAAGAACCAGGATAACGTCCCTCATACTGTGAGGCTCTCCCCTGTCGTGATGTCCTCATCCGACAACTGGGAGAGTGGACTGCTCTACCCGGGGCGGTCGTTCAGCTATACCTTTACCTCGCTCGGTACATTTCAGTACTACTGTCAAGAGCATCCCTTCGAGATGACCGGGATAGTGATCGTGACGTAGCAGGAAGACAGCCTGTAGAGATCATCCCTGCAGTTCTTCCTGGATCCAATCGCTGAGAAGCCTGATAGCCTCACGCTATCAGGCTTCCTTGCTTCTGCGGGTGATCCCGCCATGTAGCCAGACGGTGATAGTGAAAACACAAGTCTAACTCAGGAGGGTTCTTTTCACAAACTGAACCTCAACATTCGGGATGACTCATGTTTATGGAAGTATTGTTAAGGCATTGCACTCACATTGACTTGAATGAAGCCACTTGAAGGATATGTCCAAACAAGTGCTTTGTTTAGAGCGGGGCTGAGATCGATACTGGACTGGTTCGTGATACCCTTATTATATGTTCCTCCACGTAACCATCCGCCGCTGTTTTTTCAATTCTTTCTTGTTCAGTTCGATAGGGCTGATGATAGCACGGACAGCTAGAATTGCGGCATCGTCGCCTCGACTAGTCATACCGCTGCTGGTAGAGTTCCCATTCCGGATCGTTGTTCTCAGCAGAGTTCCTGAACAGCCACCGTTGTGCGGTAAGTCCTAAGAACACCAACATCGGCATCAATGCGTAGGTTAAGATGAGGGTCAACATGATGTGCTCCTTGCTTCATGCTTGTTTTCAATTTGTCTTGACATCAATAATATTAATATCAAGATTATATTACATCACAAAGGGGATTGTCAAGATACTTGATGTTAAGATATAATAACGCCATGACAAATGAGGACTATGTAAGTATCATTCTGGCCCAATGGGCTGCTGAGCGTCCTGATCTCGACGCCTCACCCATGGGGATTGTTGGCCGTATTTCTCGGCTGTCGCTCGTCGTGGAGAAGGAACTGGAGCCAGTGTTTGCGCAATTCGGCCTGAACCACTGGAGCTTCGATATGCTGGCGACCCTGCGCCGTGCAGGAGCACCGTACCGGCTCTCGCCCACCGAACTCTTTCGCTCGATGATGGTGACATCCGGAACGATGACCAATCGCATCGACCGGCTAACAGAAAAAGGGCTCGTGAGACGCGTCCCTGATCCTGAAGATCGGCGTGGCATTCTGGTCGAATTGACACAACAGGGTCGCGAACTTATTGACAGTGCGCTGATCTCGCACGTGGCAAATGAGGCGCGACTCCTCCAGCCCCTTTCCCGGGAGGAACAGCACACCCTCGCCACCCTCCTCCGCAAATGGCTTTCTTCCCTCGAACACCACTCATAGGAGGTGATGATCAATTGCAAAGCGGGTTGCGGCAGTGCGCGAGGAAATCTCTAACTTGTTGTAGATGG
>JBGQJX010000435.1:0-3820 GCA_041499255.1 Ktedonobacteraceae bacterium
CCGGCTGAGATGGTAAAGGTTTATAACAAAGGGGCCGATGTCGATGTTGATCCTGTCGTCTCCTATCGGTATGGCGCGATCACGATTCCCCATATCGATTGGCTTGAGCCTCTGCACCTGGAATGCGAAGATTTTGCCAACGCGATTCGCACCGGAGGAGAAACTCGTTCCAATGGGCGTTTCGGTTTGGAGGTTGTACGCATATTGGCTGATGTTGAGGAAGTGTTGAACGCGCAGGTAGAGCGACAGGCCAGGACAGCAGCCTTGCTGAGCTGAAAGCTCGTCAACATGTTTTGAGCGATACTGGTGAGATTGTTGAGCACCGGCCATCGCACAAGGTCAGTAGTATCGCCCAGGAAGCGGGTTCGTCTCGTAGGGGCGGGGGCGACACAAGCGTCCCCGCCCCTACGAGACGAACCTACTCCGCTCCATTTTTGTCGCATTTGTCGCACTTGTCGCAGATGTTGCGATTGTTGCGCATGTCGCAGATGTGCTTTTTTTATCTCTTATCCATGCGGGAAATTTGGGTTATCTATAATCATGATATCGCCAGGATGGCCAGGCTCTTTTACTTCTTCAAAGAAAGTATAGGGGGTGGAGCCTTCTTCAATACCCTGCTGAGGAATGTGCTCAGCGGTTTCTGGCTGCGCCTCCACAAGAACGCCATACTCAAGCGCCATGCCAGGAGGCAGATCGGCGTTGTTCGCGCCATGCTGGAACAGGATACCCAAAGCTTCTGGCTCCCTCTCGCCTGCATCGACCGTCACAATGGTACGACTCGCTTCATGCGCGAGCTGCGCTCCGGCATGTTCCTCTTCCACTACTTTCAAGCCGTACACTATCGACCTGACCTGATCTTTGCTAAATCCGGCCTGTATAAGTCCCTCTACGGCCAGATCCGCCTGGGCGCGATCTCTAAAGACGCCCACGATAGAACGATGAGAAGCTTCCATGAGCCCGCCCCTTTCATAGGTAAAGTTGGTTCGACAACAGCGCCAGAGCCTATAAGATGCGAGGATACTTTGCTGTAATATATCATATCCATAAGCCGGGATAGTGATTGTGACAATCTATCCCGGCGCTGTGACCCTGATGTGAGATTTTTGTGATATTTTGTGAGCGTATCGTTTTGTTGGCTAGAAGAAGGTAGTATGCATACGAACATAGACATAACCTCATCGTCAAGCAAAAAGCAACACCAGCAGCCGTTTTCGCGCGCCGCTCCGCTAGTGCGAGCGGCCTTGCTCCTGGGCGCTGGCGGGGGCTTCGCGCTTGCCACTGTCCTCACCCTCACTGCTGCTTTCTCTCTATCCATTGGCCCATGGTGGTCCGCGACAGCGCAGGCCCATGGTCACCTGCAGCTCTATGGCTGGGCGGGATTATTTGTGCTGGGAGTAGCCTTCCATTTCGTTCCGCGGCTCCGCGGGACGCCGCTGGCCGCTCCCCGGCTTGTCCCATGGATACTCGGTACCCTTGTTATAGGACTGCTGCTGCGCACCGTCAGTCAACCACTCTACGCTGCAACAGGAGCAGCTATCTGGCCACCGTTGCTGGTGGCTAGTGGCGTGCTGGAATGTGTGGCTCTCGTAGGAGCCGTATCGCTGCTCTTCATAACCGCTGTGAAAGGCCCACCACTGTCCACGCGCCCGGCCTTAAAGGGGGTGTTGCCTTTCTTCGTAGGGGCATTCAGTATGCTCGCGCTGGCGAGCGTCGTCAATCTTTCCAATATGATCGTGGCAGCAACAACCGCCGGACAGGTGCCTGGCCCAATCGATGATCTCAATATCACGCTCGGGTTGTTTGGCTACCTGGCGCCCATGGCGCTGGCCATGTCCGCGCAATCCCTGCCTATGTATGCCGGGCTAGAAGCCTTCCCGCGCCGTATCCTCTGGCCCCTCGCCGGTATCTATTTCACCGGACTTGCACTCACAGTCCTTGGCTCACAACTGACGCTCTTCTCAAGGGTATTAACGGACGTGGGCATGCTGCTTATTGGCCTTGTGCTCCTTACCTTCACCATTGTTTTCATGCGCATGATGAGTATACGTGGCCGTCTACCGCGCAAAGTGGCACAGCTGGCTCCCTCACCAGAGGCCGCCGCGCAGACATACAAAAAGAAAATCAGAGGCGAGCGCAATGCCTACGGGCCATTCGTGGCCCTGGTTGCCAGCGCTTATCTCTGGGCCATTCTTGCCTCCGCCCTATTGATAGCCGATGGGCTGACCTTATTCTTTGCAGGAGCGCCATTCTTTGCCATCGATGCCATCCGCCACAGCCTCGCCGTAGGCTTCATCACTTTGTTGATCTGCGGCATCGCCCCGCGCATGTTACCTGGCTTCTCCGGCAAGAAAATTGCTTCGCCCACGCTGGTCAGCGCCACCCTCTGGCTCGGCAATGCCGCCGCCCTCCTGCGTGTAAGTTCAATACTCCTGGCGCCACTCCTGACAACCATCAATATCGCGGGCGTCTCTCTCTATGCCATTCTCTTCGGCCTCTCAGGGCCAATTGGCCTGGCCCTTGTTATCTGCCTGGCGGTGAATTTATGGCCCGCGCTTTAACTTTCGACACACTCAAGGCAAGATGATATACTTGGAAAAGGAGTTTACCCTCCCGCAAAGGAGTCACGGATATGCACATTACCATCGAAGAAATGAATGGATTGACCTATCAATCCTACAAGAAAACCGCTTCGTTGCGGGTTCGTGCTCGCAGGTTAACGGAAGAGGATGTCGAGCAGAGGAGGGGAATAATCCACACCATGGAAGGTCCTGTGGCCTTTCATGCGGGAGACTATCTCGTTCGTGGCATACAGGGTGAAGAATATCCCATCACGCCACAAAACTTTGCTGTTCTGTATGATGAACGCTCCATGGAGCCTGATGGGGAGAGATTCGCCTGGTATCGTCCGGCGAAACTCACTCATCAAGCCATTCAGATTGCTGAGCCGTTTACAGTTGAGCGCAAAGCGGGAGGAATCTACACCGGCAAAGCCGGTGATTACCTGGTTCGAACGGGGCAAGGGTCCAGTGGCAGGATCGTTGACCGCACTATTTTTGAGCAGACCTATGAGCGCCTTGTTGAAGAGTGAGAGCGAAAGTAGCTCCTGGTGAGTCAAGAAAGGAACAAGCACGTGAAAGAAGCGGTACAACCTCAGCCACCTCAGCAGCCGCCTGTTTCCCAGACGGTGAAAGAAACAGTACAACCTCAGCCCCAGCCTGAGACAAAACAGGAAATCGCCCTCATGCGGTGGAAGAGCCAGAAAGACTATTATTCAAAGAGAGTAGGAAACTACAAAAACTGGCACCTGGGACTACAACTCTACATGGGCGTTGTCGCCGTCTTTGTGCCGGTCTTGCTCAGTATCCCAGATTTTACCAAAATCATCCCATCAATTCTTAGCGCGAGTATAGCTGCCGCCGCCGTGATAGAGAATGTCAATCGCTATGGCGAGAACTGGCGCACGTTCCGCACTACTCTTGAAACGCTTAAACGGGAAAAGATACTTTATGATCTCGGGGCAGATGTCTATAAAGACCTTTCTGTTGATGATGCAGCCACTCTTTTCGCTACTCGTACGGAGGATATTCTGCGTACTGAATGGACCGGCTATTTTCCCTCTGATCAGCAGCAACCAGCACAAACGCACCAGTAGAACCCACATTTTGCAGTTGGAACCGGGCGACATTTCCGTGTCACAGGCATGATGCGGCAGGGGAACGGGACGGGGGCGACCCAAGGGTCCCCACCCATCGACCACGCCACCGCCGCCCCTACGGAACGTTTCCTGTCCTTAGGTATGCTGGGCTTTGTCGTAAAGGGC
>JBGQJX010000436.1:0-3790 GCA_041499255.1 Ktedonobacteraceae bacterium
ATTGTGCGGATCAAAGCCCAGGCCGTTATCCGCCACCTCCAGCAGCACTAACTCCGATGAACAGTCAAATCGCAACTCAACCGCGTTCGCCTTCGCATGCTTAACTGTATTATGCAACGCCTCCTGCGCTACACGATACAATTCTTGTTTGACCTTGACCGGCAAGTCGGGCTCATCGCAGAGCACAGTTGATACCGTAATGCCATACCGTGATTGCATTGCTGCCGCCTGCTTGTGAAGCGCAGAGACAAGTCCTTCAGTCTCCAATGATTCAGGGCGCAGTTCAAAGATCAAGGCCCGCATCTCTGCCAGGGCCGCCTCTGATAACGAAAGCACATAATTTAGCGGTTCAGCCGCTCTTCGTGGATCCCGATCAAGCAACGTACGAGCAGTATGAGCGCCCAACGAGATGCCATAAAGCGCCTGTGAAACGGAATCGTGCAACTCGCGCGCCAGCCGCTGCCGCTCCTTTAAGGCTGCTAAATCCTGTGCCTGTTCATAGAGCCTTGCATTCTCAAGCGCCACCGCCGCCTGGTTCGCGATAGCCAGAGCCAGTGAAGCGTGCCGGGGTGTATAGTTGTGAACCTCACGGGAAGAAAGCGTCAGCATACCAATGACCCGCTCTTTGAGCGCCAAAGGAACGGCCATCCATGATCGGATGTAGTCAAAGGGCGACTTGAGATGTTTGTCCATCCAACCTCGGAAAGCCTGCGCAAGCAGCGTATCGTCCCGTACATCGTCAATAATGATTGGCTCTTGCCTGCAAAGCATCTCCCAGAGAACCCCCATGGTCTTGATGGGAAAGTGGATATGTAAGACCTGGTCAAGGGGAGCAGGCCCGCGATTTTCTACCAGCACCAGGTCCTCCCCTTCTACGATTGAGAAAGAGGAGCCAGTGTAATCGGCTACCACCTTCAGTTGATCCAGGACGAGGGCCAATAACGGCCTCAGTTCGATAGTCGATGCTACATTATGGGAAATCTCCAGCAGAGTGGACAATTCGCGCGTCCGCTCCTCCACACGCTGCTCCAGCAGTTGATATGCCTGCACTTGTTCCGTGATATCACGTACTACTCCCAGCACATGGGGCTTCCCCTTATAGGTGAATGTGGTTCCGCGGACATCAACTGGGAAGGGTGTGCCATCTTTGCGTATGTCAAACGCCCTGGCTTGATATTGTTTACCCGCTTTCACACTGTCGATGTATTCCGCAAAGTTAGCATGCGAATCGGGATGAATAAAAGTGGTAGGTTGCAGTTTCATAAACTCCTCGTGGGAGTAGCCATGCATGCGATACATAGCGGGATTGACCTCCACCAGGTGTCCGTCCTCCAGGTCATTGATTACCAGACCGTCTGTACTCGCTTCAAAGATATTGCGATATTGCTCCTCTTTCTCCCGCAGTTGTTCCTCCGCTTTTACTCGCTCGGTAATATCGCGTATCATCGCCAGCATATGAAGTTTCCCCTGGTAGGTAAAAGCGGTTTCATGCACATCGACGGGAAAGGCGGTACCGTCATTCCGCAGGTTCGTTCCTACCACGTGCCACTCGCCCCCGGCTCTAACGCTGGGGAGAGCTTTCTCCAAAAAGTAAGCAAGTCTATCCGGATGAATGATTGCGCTGGGAGGCAGGCCAATAAACTCCTCGTAAGCATAACCATACATATTACATGCAGCTGGATTCGCTTCGACGACATGCCCATCCTCAAGGTCAACGATGAACAACGCGTCAGTCGCGGCCTCGAAGATGCTGCGATACTGCGCTTCTTTCTCACGCAGTTGCTCTTCAGCTCGCGCTTGCTCCGTGATATCACGCACCATTGCCAGGGTATGAGGCTGGCCCTTATAGTTAAACGAAGTACCATGAACTTCGACAGGAAACGAACTGCCATCTTTCCGCACATTCACAGTTCGCGCCTGATACTGCTCCCCTGCTTTGATCGTTTGGAAGAAGTCCGCAACGAGTTGGTGATAATCTGAATGACCAATAAAGGTAGGGGTTTTGCCGATAAACTCCTCATAGGTGTAGCCATGCATTTTGCAAGCAGCAGGGTTGACCTCGACACACAAGCCATTCATATCGTTGATGAACAAAGCATCGGTCGTAGCTTCAAAGATACTGCGATATTGCTCCTCCTTCTCCCGCAATTGTTCCTCTATTTGCACTTGTTCCGTTATATCGCGTATGACGGCTAGCATGTGGAGCTTTCCCTGGTAGGTAAAGGCGGTTTCATACACATCGAGTTGGAACCTTGTCCCGTCTTTACGTAAACCGACTCCTCGCGCGTGATACTTACCCCCTGCTCTGATGGTTGGGAAGACCTGTTGCATCACGTAAGAAAGATCATCTTGCTTGATGATTGCGCTGGGAGGCAGACCAATAAACTCCTCGTAGGAGTATCCATAAGCTTTGCAAGCAGCCGGATTCGCTTCGACAATATGCCCATCGTCCAAATCGACGATGAGTAGAGCATCGCTTGTGGCCTCGAAGATACTGCGGTATTGCTCCTGCTTTTCGCGTAGTTGCTCTTCCGCCTGCTTGCGTTCAGTAATATCAGTATGCGACCCAGCCATGCGGTAGGGCTTGCCGTTCTTGTCGCGCAGCAAGACACCACGTGCGAGAATCCAGCGGTAGGAGCCATCCTTATGCTGCAAGCGGTGCTCCAGTCTGTAGGAGGCTGTTCGGCCATTGAGGTAATCCTGGATTGTTGCTTGCGCTCGCTTCAGGTCATCAGGGTGTACCCGCTTACTCCATTCATCAAAATGATGAGGAATCTCGTGCTCCTCGTAACCCAGCATGCTCTTCCATCGTGGTGAGAAGTAGACAACGTTGGTTTGAAGGTCCCAGTCCCACAGCCCATCATTGGCACCTTGTACTGCCAGAGAGAAACGCTCTTCGCTCTTCTGAAGTTCATATCTGCTCTGTTGGATGCGTTCCAGCAATCTTCCAAAGCTCTTCAGCAATTCCCGCTCCACCGAACCCTCCTGCCGTGCATCAACCGGAACCGCAGGGATGATATCTGGATTGTCGATAACCTGGTTGAACAGTTGTAACAATGTGTATTGGAGATCTGTGTCCATGCGTTTCTCTTCTTTTCTCATCACGGATAAGGTAAGTACATCGGGGCTGCTTCGTCCATAGTAGGAGCGATCTCGTGGTCGCCCGGTTATCTCATCTCTGTAGGAGCCCAATTTATCGCGCCTTAGAAGGAGGAATCTATCTCATACTGTCTGGTCTGCCGGGTTGGCCGAAACCAGGCCGATGCGAACCGCGTAGAGGGTGGCCTGCGTCCGGCTTTGTACGCCAAGTTTGCCCAGAATGTTGCTGACATGCGTCTTGACAGTCTTTTCAGAAATATGCAGGTTACGTGCGATTTGTTTATTAGACAGCCCCTGGGCTAACAGGCGCAGCACCTCGGTCTCACGTTCGGTCAACTCCTCGGGACTCTCAGGAGCGCTTAACGCTTGCATCAAACGCGCTGCGGCCCTGGGTGTCAACTGGACCTGTCCAGCTGCTGCCGCTTTAATCGCCTGGCAGAGCGCATCAGCTTGTGTGTCCTTGAGCAAGTAACCAATAGCGCCTACGCGAACTGCCCCGACCACCGAAGCATCCTCCAGCACGCTCGTTAAGGCAAGCACCTCGGTATCTGGCAACTCGCGCCGGATTGCTGCCGTGGCAGCAATACCATCCATCACAGGCATAAGCAGATCCATCAACACGACATCAGGTCGCAACTGTCGTGCCAGGCGCACCGCCTCAGCGCCATCAGCAGCCTCACCCACAACCTCC
>JBGQJX010000437.1:0-3783 GCA_041499255.1 Ktedonobacteraceae bacterium
AGCCGGGGAGAGTTGGGGCGCTATTTTGTCACCTTCCTGGATAATCATGACCAGGTTGGGCAAGCCTATAAACAGCGTTTTGCGGCAGGAGCTCCCGACGCACAGGTAATCGCGGGCTTAGGATACATCCTTTGTGCCCTGGGAGCGGCATGCATCTACTATGGGACTGAGCAAGGATTTGCCGGGCAGGGACCTGGTGACATATTTATCCGGGAACCTATGTTTGACCTGCAGGATCAGGCGCGCAACTATCTCAATCCCGCTTGCACAATCTATCAAGAGATTGCCAAAATTGCGCGTATCAGCCAGCAAATAGAAGCCCTGCGCTTCGGTCGCATGTATTTCCGGCAAATTTCGGGCAACAGTCTCGACTTTGGTTTCCCACAGGGGCAACCCTGTACATTGGCATTTTCTCGCATCCTCGCCTATCAAGAAGTCCTCACAGCCTACAATACATCTCCCACCGAGTCGCGCAATGATTATGTCAACGTCGACAACATGTTACATCAAAAGGGGGATACACTGAATTTCCTCTACGGGAAAGAAGGATCTGTAATGGTTCAAAGCCATCCCGACTCCGGCAATCCGTCGTTGTTTATTCAGCTTGAGCTTGCGCCGATGCAGTTTGTCATTTTGCAATAAACTGACTTTCTTTTGCATCCAGAAACCAGCCGGACATGCCCACTTGATATATTACAGAAAAATGAATTATCATTCATTTATGACAGACTCATCAAAAACAACTGCAAAGGACAGACCAATGCAGCATACAACACCATTACCGCCAGGACCCAAAGGGTTACCGATCATCGGCAATGTTTTACAATTTCAACGCGATCCGCTCGCGTTTATGCGCGGGACGCAGCAGCAATATGGACGCATGGCGCGCCTGCACCTGGGCAATGACACGGTAGTGGCGTTTTTCCGTCCAGAGCATGTACGCTACTTCCTGATGGAGCATCCGCGCAATTTTATCAAGCCCAATCTTGGCGCAGGCGCTAACTTGAAAGCGTTCCTCGGCGATGGATTGCTCACCACTGATGGTGAGTTCCACCGTCAGCAGCGGCGTCTCGTTCAACCTGCCTTTCACAAAAAGCGCGTGGAGGGCTACGCGGATGTCATGGTGCAGTTTACCCAGGAGATGCTCGAAACATGGCAGGCTGGCACAGAGATTGATATTGCCCAGAGCATGCAGCAGTTGACGCTGCGCATCATTCTCAAGTCGCTCTTCAATATTGATTCCCCCGTTCAGACTACCACACTGGGCCAGGCCTTTAATGACGTGATCAACAATACCCAACGGCGCTTTAGCGCGCTGGCCAAATTGGAGCGCCGCCTTCCTCTCGCGAAGAATCGGAAGCGAGAAGCTGGTTCGCGCGCTATTGATGACTTTGTTTACAAGCTGATTGCGCAGCGTCACGCAGAGGGTGGTGATGTAGGAGATGTACTTTCCATGCTGCTGGATGCCCAGGACGAGGGCAATACCATGACGGATAAGCAAATCCATGACCAGGTTTTGACCTTCGTGGCCGCGGGACATGAGACCGCGCAGAATACACTGAGCTGGACCTTCTACCTGCTCTCGCAACATCCCACGGTCTACGAAAAATTGCTGGCGGAACTTCAGACGGTGCTGGCAGGCCGCACGCCTACTGTTGCTGACCTGCCGAATCTACCGTACCTGGAGTGGGTCATCAACGAATCCTGGCGCTACTACCCGCCCGCCTGGCTCATGGGACGGCGCGCTATAGAGGCCTTCGATCTCGATGGCTATCATTTCCCGGCCAACTCGGTAGCGCTGATCAGCCAGTGGGTAACGCACAACCTGCCGGACATCTGGGACGACCCTGAGCATTTCCGCCCGGAGCGCTGGGACCCGGCCAGCGGGCAAAAGATTCCGCAAGGGGCTTACTTCCCCTTTGGCGGAGGTCCCCGCATCTGCATCGGCATGCCCTTTGCCGAAATAGAAACAAAACTGCTGGTGGCGAGCATTCTTCAGCGCTACACGCCCCGCCTGGTGCCTGGCTTCCCTGTCGTGCCCCAGCCGCGTGTGACTCTGCGTCCCAAATACGGCATGCATATGATTATAGAAGCCACACCAAAACTGGCATCCGTGCCCATTGCATAATTTGGCGGTGTACCTGGATGCGCCCCCACGCGTTTGGGTATTTCTGCTCGAACGCCTTGCGCAAACCTCTCACGCTTCGGGCAAAGAGAACTTGCTATTCTGCAAGCGCTTGACGAAGGAGGGACGGCGCAGGTGTGGCCGGACCCAGTCGCGGAAACGCTCTTGAAACTCCTGGGCCTCTTTGAAATGACCGGTGACTTCACGCAGCTCGATCAATAAGCGAACGGCTTCGTCGTAGCCTGTACCCGAACCGCGCATCACTGCCAGATCGATTTGATGCCAGTAATCATCCTGGTGATCGTGGATATCTTGCAGATGACGCTGACGGGCCTCTTGCTCCTGCTTGCGCATCTCGCGTTCCAGTTGGGCTTTAATAGCCTTGCTTTCGGCGAGCAGCGTGGCGTAGGTGACATGTTCACCAGTTGACGGCGTTGCTCTGGTCTTGTCCTGGCTCAGTTCGCGCAACTCCTTGACGAGTAGGCGGCTCAGGCCTGGCTCATTGCGTGCTAAACGAACCAGATACTCGTGCTGGCGAGCTGGTGGCAGCAATTTGACCCACGCGGCAACATCATCGCTAGTCGATGACATGGCCGCGCTGCTATGCCGAGCTGTCGCGACGAGTAGTTCTTGCGGTACCCGCAACAATTCTGCCAGCGCCTGCTGTGCCGCCGTCAGCGTGCCGAAAGTGGGTGGAACTGGTGGCACACTGATTTCCCAGTCCTCTTCTTCGTCCTCGTCCTCGTCATAGCCCTCTATCATGATCTGACCGGCCAACCAGACGATATACAGCGCCCGCAGATCGCCGTCCATCAATTCATCGCGAATGGCGATGAGCGATCCCAGTTCATATTCAATCCATTCGCCGGGCCCTTCCATCTCGCCAAAGTGGATATCGAGGATATCATAATCCGGGTACTTGATGAATGTGACGAAATCATCGAGATCGTAGCCAGCGAGGAGATCGATGGGCAAGATGCCATGTGGAAAGCGGAATGCCAGTTGGGGCGCTCCCCAGTTGGCCCAATAGAGAAAACCATCGAAGAACTCGTGGAGTACCTTGATGGGATCGTGCTTGAAGTCACCCCAGTGATATTCGATGAGGGCGTGGGTGGAAGATGCTTCGATGTGACTGGAAAGGTCATTGACAGCATCAAGTTGCGCCCGTGTCAGAGGTCGATCGCTGGTCATGAATTCGTACCGCTGGTATTCGCTCATCACTACTGTCCTTTATGTGGTGTCAATACTAGTATATGAGGCACTCAAAATCCTACAGTCATATCATTCCTGAGGTTTCACAAGCAAATGATGTTGAGTGCAGTTTGGTGGCAGCTCTGCGTCAAGGCTGCTACCAATTTTCCCCAAAGGATACCACGCTTGACTGATGGAGACAAGAGTTGGCGCCATTTTCTCGCCTTCTCATGGAAAGATTCTCCCATACGCTGGACTCAGGGTCTGCTGTATCAGGTGTTTCAACTGTTTCAGGTGTTTCACTGTTTCAAGTGTGCGCGGTATTTTCCCCAAATACCGCGCATGTTGCGCGCTATTTTTTTGGAATTGTGGAGTTTATGTTGATGTTGGTTGGTGGTGTTGATGCTGTAGCTGGTGGTCATTTGGGCTCCTGGATGATTTTGTTTCTCTTTGTTTTTCTTTTTGTG
>JBGQJX010000438.1:0-3765 GCA_041499255.1 Ktedonobacteraceae bacterium
AAGCCAGGCTCCGGAACGAATTACCTTTGCCATACATCTTGAAGATCAACAGGGGATGCCTACCAGCGACGAACCCATCATCCAGGCTGACCGGTTTCGATTGAGGGAAGTATTGGACAACCTTCTCGAAAACGCGATAAACTATTCGCCAGAAGGTGGTAAGATAGAAGTGATCTTACGCCCAATCCATGTAACTCATCACGCGGGGGCGCGGCAGCATTCGCCTGGGACAGAAAGTCAGAAAAGTAACAAAGCTGATGTTGTGTCTTTATTGCCAGAGGGGCAAGAAATGTTAGAGATTTGCGTGCGGGATAGTGGTATAGGGATTCCTAGAGAGCATATCGGGAGAATCTTTGACCATTTTCACCGCGTGGATACCCGGCTAACGCGCGAGGTAAACGGCCTGGGGCTGGGGTTGGCGATTTGCAAACGCATTGTTGAACTGCATGATGGTGTGATCTGGGTTGAAAGTGAGGTTGGCAAGGGGAGCGCGTTCCATGTATGGCTCCCATTGGATGCACCGTGAAGGCCCTGTTGAGATATCCACTGCTTTTTGGGATGTTGAAGATAGCATGTGAAGTGGGTGCTCTCTCTAAGTGCCCTTACGCTGGAAGGATAGTAAAAATATGCCTGCAAAGAAGACGACAATACTGACCGCAGATGATGATCCGCAATTACTGCGATTAGTGATGCGCAATCTGCAATTGGAAGGTTATGACGTTCTGATGGCCAGCGATGGCAAGCAAGCGCTTGAACTGATTGAGGCGCACCAGCCAGACCTGGTACTGCTGGACGTGATGATGCCTAAAATGGACGGCTTTACTGTATGTCAACGTGTCCGTGAATTTTCTTCTGTGCCTGTGATCATTGTGACGGCGCGCGGACAAGACCAGGATAAGGTGCGAGGCCTTGATATCGGGGCAGATGATTATCTCACCAAGCCTTTTAGCGTTGATGAACTCCTGGCGCGGGTGCGGGCGGTACTGCGCCGATCACAGTTTGTGGCGAACGATCGCACTGCCGCGATACGAACGACGGCAATTGGCGATCTGACGATTGATTATACCCAGCACCTGGTGACGATGGGCGGGCGCGAGATCACGCTTACGCCAACCGAATACCGTATCGTCTCCTATCTGGCACAGAATGCCGGGCGAGTTGTCACGCAAGATTTGCTCTTAGAGCATGTCTGGGGGGCGGAATATATCGGCGAGAGTCACATGTTACAGGTAAATATCAACCGGTTAAGACGTAAGCTGGAGGCTGATCCTACGCGCCCGCAATATATCCTTACGAAGGTTGGCATAGGGTATTACCTTTCCACGCACCCTGGCGCGTCGATTGCGAAATAACGTGAGTCTCGTGGCACTGGTCTAACGGTCATGGCCGGGGAACGAACTTTGTTCTCCGGCCATGACCGTTTTTGGATTACCCTGGTTGGATTGCTGTAGACAGGTTTATTGCGCCAGCCTTCGCATCAACCAGTGTTTGACCACTTCGACCAGCAACAAGTAGGTGATGGTCATTCCGACCAGGAAGAGGAAGTACAGGACTGGCAGTGGTGTAAAGCCTAGTGGGCCTGCTAATGGAGTATAGGGGAGAATAATACCCACAAAAACTGCCAGGAGCGCCGTAATCGTTAAAGGTAGGCTCGGACGGCTGCGCAGTGGGTTGCCGGCTGTGCGGATAACGAACAGCACAAGTGTTTGCGTGGCGAGGGACTCGACAAACCAGCCGGTGTGAAAAAGCGCTTCGGAGGCGTGAAACACCCAGAGCATGATGAAGAAGGTGAGAAAATCATAAATGGAACTGATGGGGCCGATATAGATCATGAAGTCGCGGATGAGTTTCATATCCCAGCGCCTCGGTTTGATGATATAGGTTGAATCGACATGGTCCGTTGGAATGGTCACCTGTGATAGATCATAGAGGAAGTTATTCAGCAAAATCTGCGTTGGTAGCATAGGTAAGAACGGTAAGAAGAGGGAGGCGCCGGCCATACTGAACATGTTGCCGAAGTTTGAGCTTGTGCCCATCAGAAGATATTTCATCACATTGCCAAAGGCTTTGCGTCCTTCGATAATGCCATTATGCAGGACTTCCAGGCTATGCTCAAGCAGGATGATGTCGGCTGCGTCCTTGGCAACATCCACGGCGCTGGAGACCGATATCCCAACATCGGCGGCATGCAGCGAAGGGGCGTCGTTGATGCCATCACCGAGAAAGCTCACAACGTGGCTGCGACTCTTCAATGCAAGAATAATGCGATTTTTCTGTGCCGGAGACACTCGCGCAAAGACATTCGCTTGTTCCGCTATGTGAGCAAGAGCTACATCACTCATACGATCAAGCTCGTCACCAAGCACAATACGCTCGGTAGGCAGGCCAACCTGCGCACAGACGTGTTGGGTGACGAGTTCATTGTCGCCAGTGAGGATCTTCACTACTATACCATCGCTGCGAAGTTTCTGGAGCATTTCGTCGGCATCCTCCAGGGGTGGGTCAAAGAAGGTCAGAAAGCCGATGAAGACCAGGTCTTTTTCATCAGCGATGGTATAACTTTCCTGGTGTGATATGGATCGGTAGGCAACGCCTAAAGTACGATATCCTTCCGCACTGAGTTTCTGGTATGTTGCTGCACATTGAGCTTTTGTCTCAGCATCGAGTAGATTGCGCTGACCTTCGATCTCGTAGTGAGAGCAGATCTCCAGCACGCCCTCTGGCGCGCCTTTAGAGATCAACATCGCTTCATCCTGGTTCTTAACTACTACAGAAAGCCGCCTGCGCTCAAAGTCGAAGGGGATCTCTCCTTGTTTCTGATAGCCCTGTACGTCCAACTGTTCATGTTCCAGGATGGCTGTATCGAGCGGACTTCTGATGCCAGTTTCGTGAAAGCTATTGAGGTAGGCCAGCAGCAAGACCCGTTTAGAGGGATTGCCAAGGGGATCAAGATACTGCTGTAAGCTCATGTTTCCACTGGTCAACGTCCCTGTTTTGTCGCTGCACAGGATGTCAGTGCTACCGAAGTTTTGCATGGACGCCAGATTTTTCACAACTACCTTCTGCTTTGCCATATGTGAGGCGCCATGGGCCAGCGTCACCGTAGTAATCATCGGAAGGAACTCAGGAGTAAGCCCGACGGCCAGTGAAACCGCAAAGAGCAGTGATTCGAAAGTGGGGCGATGTAAGGCTATACTAACCAGGAAGACGAACAGCACAAGGAAGAAGACGGCACGCATAATCAGCAAGCCAAAACTTCTGATGCCGCGTTCGAACTCTGTTTCTGGAGGTCGGGTTGCGAGACGAGCGGCGATATCACCAAAGGCAGTGGCCCGACCTGTCAGGGTGATGAGCGCAGTGGCTGTTCCGCTCACAACCGAGGTGCCAAGATACACCATATTACGCGCTTCCGCGAGATTTTTCGACGTTGTTGGAATGATTTCTTTCGCTTCTTTTTCAACTGGCATCGATTCACCGGTGAGCGCTGCTTGCTGGACATGAAGTCCAACGGTTTGGACGAGGCGCGCATCGGCAGGAACCATATCACCAGCAACCAGGCGAATGATATCTCCCGGCACCAGTATACGGCGAGGTTGCTCACTCCATTTTCCATCGCGTAGAACCAACGAAGAAAGCGCCACACCTTCGCGAAGTCGTTCGACCGCGCGCTGCGAACGGTAGGTCTGGAAGAAGTTGAGTATGGCGCTCAGAAACACCATGGCGATGATGAGAGAGGCATTTATGGGTTCTCCGAGGACGGCTGAC
>JBGQJX010000439.1:0-3760 GCA_041499255.1 Ktedonobacteraceae bacterium
ATTCATACCATGCAGGAGCGCAAGAGTCAACAACAGCCAATCGTAAAGCCTCCAGAGTGGGTTGCTGTAGCGGGCAGCCACAAAATCATAGGTAGTTTTGGCGACATCGGTGGTTACGTGCATGATGAGCAAGTGAAAGATAACAAGGAAAATCAGCAAGATGCCAGAGATGCGGAAAAAATACCAGGAAAAGGTTTCAAATCCGCCGCTAGCTGGTTTCGCTCCATATCCAGTCGAAATACGTATGTGTGTTCTCCTAACAGTAGGGACCCGATTTACCGCGTTCTGCGTGGGGTGGGGAGGCAGGCCCACGTTATCCAGTTATTACTTTGTGATTGTCGTCGTGTGTGGATGTAAAAATGGCAGCGCTGGTTCAAGGACAAAATATGCGATGGGGATGAAACCGACGATGGTGAGAACCATGACGATAACGAACATCAGCACCTGGTAACGCACGCCCTTGCGCCAGAAGTCGATCACCATGATACGTATACCGTTAAAGCCATGCAGGAGTACAGCACCTATCAAGGCCAGGGATAAAAAACGAACGATGATGCTGTCGAAGAGCAAAATACCTTCGTTGTAGACGGCTGGGCCGAAGCCCAACAAAGATACATCCACGATATGGACTAAGAGGAATAAGAGGATACCCAGCCCTGTAATGCGATGCAGCAACCAGGACCACATCCCGGATTGACCTTTGTACATAACAACCTCAATTCATGTGACGGGAGAGGGCCTGAGGCAAAATAAATAGATCAGGGATGGCGCGGATTCAGCGACCTCGCGGCTCTTGCTCTCGCCTTTTGGATAACCTTATTGGATATCCCAACAACAAAAATAGGCGAAATAGCTCATTTCGCTAGCCCTGAAGGGGGTGAGTACGTCTGGGTGGTGAATCTACCAGCATCATAAAATGTGCTCGCATCTCTAGAATCAACGCCCTTTAGGTAAGATGATAACCAGGCACACTTTTGCGCCATTAGCAATCAGTCTCGTTGACGTTGTGTTCCTATTATAGCGCACTGTAGGATGTTGCGCAAAGGGGGCAAACGAAAATTTGCTCTTCTCGTCCCCTGTAAAAATCTGACAAAGTAGTGTATAATATGAAAACCAGAGGAAATCCCATAGAGACTTTATTCAGGGCGAGCCATGCTTCGCCCCTGCAAAGGCAGTGTTGCCAGACGTTCGCGTATTTGCAGGGGTGTGCAAAGCATAGCTCGCCCTTTTTACGTGATCATCTCCGCCTCTTGTGATAGCAATATTCTCATGCTAATATAGGGTTGAAGCATAACCTGCGCGGTTCGCAGAATCATTTGTAAAGAAAACTGTCAATGTAACCAGGCAACGTAATAATAATTGCTACAGCAATTGTTTATGTCTACTTTGTGGTGCCTGTATGTAGCAGGCAGCCATAGCAAAGGGAGCGTTGTGAGTACACTGCACAGTAATCAAGGGAAACCACATCTTGCCAGGGCAGAACGGGGCGTTGCCGGAGCGCAGGTTTCTCGGCAGGAGGAAGATGTGCAGCAGTTTCAGACGTTCTATCAGGAAAACCTGGGCCTTATTTATCGCTACGTCTTTAGTAAAGTTGGCAATCGAGAAGAGGCCGAGGACCTGACGTCTCAAATATTTATTAAAGCGATACGCGGCGTCGATACTGAACGCGGACCGCAAAGTATGCAGAAATGGCTGTTTCAAGTTGCGCGGACAACCATTGCCGACTACTGGCGCGTCTACTATCGCATAGCAGTTAATTCTTTAGAAGAACTGCTTGAAGCAGGCTGGGAAGGCCCGGCGGAAGAAGAGTCGAAAGCTGTTAGTAGCAGGCCTACGGAGCGCGTGCAGCGTATCCTTCAGGCTTTGCCAGAGCACTATCGAGAGGTTTTGACGTGTCGTTTTTTGCTCAATCTATCAATTAAAGAGACATCTATGAGATTGGGCTTGACCGAGGCCAATGTAAAAGTGTTACAGTTTCGTGCGCTTAAACGCGCCGCAGGTCTCGAGCATATTACCACGGTCAGCAGGTAAATGTGTACGGGTGGGCTGAGTTCCCGCCCGGACCATCTATCCTGACCAACCTGGAGAAACAAGACTATGGCAGGTGAAGACCAGGAACGATTTGAAGACTATCTGGAGCTAGAGCGCTATCTTGAGCAGCTTCAGGCAGGCCGTGTCGCCCACCCACCGGCGGAGCTGACACCCAGCCAGGCGAATGTTTATCGCATGGCTGCGCTTTTTCGCTCCGCGTCCCCTGAAGCCATCGCGCCTCGACCCGAGTTTGCCGCCGAGTTGCAGACTCGTCTCGAACAGGAACTACAACAGCGCCTAAAAGTAGAACCTCAACCTCAAACTTTGGAGAGTAAAAAAGAGCAAAAGAAGAAGCGCAATGTTTCCCGGCGCGCGCTGCTGACTGGTGGGGCCGTTGCCGCAGCTTCGCTGGCAGTTGGAGGCGGTCTAGGGTACATGGTTGAACAGACACAGGCGGCAAGCCCGCCACCAGACCCATATCAAGGTCAGCTCATCGCGACTGGCGTTCCCACCACGTGGCACCTTGTGACTTCGCTTGCTAAGCTGGGAGATAAAGCCGTGCGCTTTGTCGCAGATACGGTTGTCGGCTATATCATACACGACGATGGCGACGGCGGTGATCCAGACAAAGGGAAGGTTATCGCGATATCCGCTGCCTGTACGCACATGGGTTGTATTGTGCAATGGCAGGACTCGGACCGTAAATACCATTGCCCCTGTCATGGCGGCCTGTTTAGCGAATATGGCTATGTCGATGCTGGCGCTGCTCCAATAAAATACCTCCGCCCATTGCCGCGCTTGAATACAAAAGTAGTCGATGGCAATATCTATGTCGAGGTACCGCTTAACACTAGCTCCACTTCTAAAAAGGGGTGGCGATGAAGCGTAGCCTGCTCGTCGTAGCTCTTGGGATTACTTTTCTCATCTTGCTGACGTGGCTTGGCACTACTATTACCAACATTATTCCCCATAAGGTGACCGCGCAGGAACAAGTTGCTAGCGCCGGCCCCTATCAGGTTACTCTGCAGATCAATCCGAATCCGCCTCTCGTCATGCAGCCCGCAACGCTCTCTTTGCGGATACTCTCCAGCAGCACACAACAACCTGTCACCGGCGCGCGTGTTATGCTGGAGAACGCTATGGTGGAAATGGATATGGGGATCGATAGAGTAGAGGCGCGCGCGCAAGGTGACGGCACGTACCTCGCCACTGTGCAGTTTTCAATGAGCGGCTACTGGAAAGTCCATGTGATTATTACAACTCCAGGCGCTACCCCCGTGAGCACAGATTTTGAAGTGACCGCGCAGTAATCTGGCCATATGCATTGGGCCAACCACCAGATGCTTATGGCAGGGCCAACCACCAGATGCTTATGGCAGGGCCAACCACCAGATGCTTATGGCAGGGCCAACCACGATCTTAGCGGGTGACCTGCCCAAAGATGTGCCCACCTCCTCCCTGTGCTATACTCTGATACAGTGATTGTTGAGGGTTTGGCAGACGCAGTCTGCCAAACCCTCAACAATCACTGTATCAGAGTATAGCACAGGGAGGAGGTGGGCACATCTTTGGGCAGGTTACCCGCTAAGATCGTGGATGGCCCTGCTATAAGCATCTGGTGGTTAGCCCTGCCATAAGCATCTGGTGGTTGGCCCTGCCATAAGCATCTGGTGGTTGGCCCTGCCATAAGCATCTGGTGGTTGGCCCAATGCATATGGCCAGATTACTG
>JBGQJX010000440.1:0-3753 GCA_041499255.1 Ktedonobacteraceae bacterium
GAGAGGTCATGCGTAATGAAGATAACAGCAAAGCTCAGGCGCTCGCGCAGGGCCATCAACTCCACCAGGATATCTCGCTGCACAACTACGTCCAGGGCCGTGGTTGGCTCATCCATGATGATGACCTCCGGATTGAGCGCGAGAGCAATAGCAATGATCGCGCGCTGCCGCATGCCGCCGCTCAGTTCATGCGGATAGCTCCGCAGGCGATCAGGCGTTATGCCCACCAGCCTGAGCAACTCCAGGGCACGCCGATGGCGCGTTTCGGGTCCCATCGATGGATCATGCGCCTCCAATACATCCATGATCTGCGTGTCGAGGCGCATCACCGGATTAAGAGCGTTCATAGCACTCTGGAAGACAATCGCCAGTTCCTGCCAGCGAAAGGCTCTCAATTGAGCAGGCGATAATTCGAGCACATTGATCGAGGAAGGTTCATCGTCATTCGCCAACACCTTGCTCTCCGCCATCCCTGTCACGAATGACCGGTCGCTCTTCGGATAATACCAGATCTCTCCTCCGCTCACCGCGGCGGGAGCAGGCAGCAGTTGGGTGATAGCGTAGGCCAGCGTCGATTTTCCACTGCCGCTCTCTCCCGCCAGTCCCAGTATCTGCCCCCGGTGCAGTGTAAAACTCACATCATCCACGGCATGAACGGGTATGCTTCCCGTCTCGTAGTCCACGTTGAGGTGTTTAACCTCCAGCAATACAGTACGCTCTCGCGTGGAGGTGCCTGTAGAAGGCTCGGCAATAATGGGTGTCATCATCACGCTACAACCTTTTTCTTTCCTGACAACAACCTTCTGCGCAGCGGACGCTCGGACCGCAAACGAGGATTCGCCAGCTCGTCAATACCAAAATTGATAAATGTTAAGCCTGCGCAAAGCACGGCTACGCATAATCCCGCTGGAACGAATTGCCACCATTTTCCTACTATGAGCGCCGCGTTATTCTGTGCCCAGTACAATATTTCTCCCCAGCTAGCCCGAGACGTGTCACCAAGCCCAAGAAACTCCAGGGCAACCTCGGCACCCACGACGTATACAAAGGTGCCGATAAAGGTAGAAGCAACCAGCGCAGATTCATTAGGCAGTATTTCAGCAAAAATGATACGCAAAGTAGTTTCACCAGATGCGCGCGCGGCTGCCACGAACTCGCGCTCTTTCAATGAGAGCGTCTGCGAGCGTAAGACACGCGCTCCATAGCTCCAGGACGTAAAGAGCAAGACCAGCGCGATCACAACCTCATTTTTATTAGCAGCAGCGTTGGCGCTGGCTAAAGAAGCGAGCACAATGGTAAGAGGCAGGCCCGGTAAGACCAGGAAAACGTTAATTAGCAGGGAGAGTACGTCATCAACGATGCCGCCTAAGAAGGCAGATGTCAGACCGAAAAAAACCTGCAACAAGGTAGAGCCGATCGCCGCGCTGAAGCCAACCAGTAAAGTGACGCGCGCTCCATAGACGAGCTGAGCAAACATATCCTGGCCCAGACCCGTTGTGCCCAGGATGTGCGCGAACGACGGAGGAAGTGAGCCAGTCACTACACTTGCATTGGGGTCATAGGATGTCAGAAGTGGCGCCGCAAGCGCCATCAGCACAAAAAAGGCGACAATTCCAACACCGGTAGCTATTTTAGGATTGGACGTTATGACGCCAAGGGTGCTGCTTCCACGTCCTTTCGCTCTATTCAAGATGGTGGAGGAATCGATATTCTGATCTGTTAAATTTGTTACTTGCACCGCTTAGCTCCTCCCCTGCCGCACACGTGGATCAAGGAACGTGTAGAACAAATCGGACAGGAAATTCGCGATGAGCACAGCTAGAGCGATCACCAGGAAACATCCCTCAACCAGGGCGTAATCGTTGCTTTGAACACCCTTATATAATGCGAAGCCGATACCAGGATAGTTGAAGACTATTTCTGTGAGCAAGGAGCCGCTGACCACCAGGCCTAATGAAATAGAGAAGCTGGTTATGCTGGGCAAAATCGCGTTGCGGGCCGCGTAATTAAACATCACACGCCTCTCAGGCAGCCCTTTGGCCTGCGCCATCAGGATGTAATCTTCTGAAAGCGTAGTAATCATCGTATTGCGCATGGTTAAGACCCAGCCAGCCAGCGAGCCGATGACAAGCGTAATGACCGGAAGAATGGCATGTTGAACGGCGCTGGTAATGAAATCGCTGTTCCAGCCAGGAGTTACATTGAACACATCATAGCCACTATCGGTTGGAAACCAGTTCAAGTTAACGCCAAACACGTAAATCAGCCCCAGGGCCATCCAGAAATAGGGGACCGCAGAAAGAAACGTCAGGACCGGGGGAATAGCAGTATCGTACCAGGAGCCGCGCCTCCACGCGATCAACATACCGACCAGGGTTCCGATGAGAAAGCTCAGCAGGAGAGAGACGCCGACCAGTCCTATGGTCCAGGGTAAACTCTGCCGGAGAATATCCGTGACCTGCGAAGGAAATTGTGAGGTTGCGATGCCCAGGTTACCATGCATTAAGCCGTTCAGATAATCGAAGTATTGCTTCCAGATAGGCACACCAGGGTTCACACCAAATTCTGCCCGGATCGCTGCGAGTTGTTCACGAGTCACGCGCTGTGTCTGGAGCTTTGCGATGTACGCTTCGGCTGGATCACCTGGCATCAAGCGTGGGATGATGAAATTGAACGTTACCGCAGCCCACAATGCTACCAGGTAAAAGCCCGCACGCCTCAAGAGGTAGCGCATTCCATTTCTCCTTTGAAGTATGCTATGAGGAGGCATTCTGCCAGGCGCATGCTTGGACGGTGCTGACCTTTGAGGATGCCTATGTAGCAATGATGGATATCTGTCCTTCCCTCTTCCGGCATTGTCGGAAGAGGGAAGGACATACTAGAAGAACGCGCTACGACTAGGAGGCTGGCGTCAGATGAAGAATGACGTTTGCTGCATCAGGCATATTGTAAGGAGCGCCTGAATCATACGGATTGTTCGCATCAGGCCAACCCGTCCAGTTCTTCGTCGTGTATTCATCCCAGTAGACGTTGACAGTCAACGGAATAACTGGTAATTGACTCACCATGATATCCTGGATGCCCTGCATAGCTTGCTTCTGCACATTGGGATCAGTGGTCTCCTCATACTGGGTGATCAGTTGATCCGTTTTAGAGGAAAAACCATTACTGGTTGACGAGTCCCACCGCTCGAAGTTGGTGCCGACGACCGTCTTTCCTGTTGGGGCTGAATTAGCGCTGCTCAGCAACGCCTGGTAGGGGTAGTACGGTGTGGGGCCGCTATTCGTCCAGCTAATAGCAGCATCATAATTGCCACTCGTGATGGCGGTATAGTACGGAGTGAAGCCGCTCTGCGAATTGATCGTTGCTTTGATACCAGCAGCATTCAGGTCATTCACAATAAACTGAACATCCTGGTCCCAGTCGCTCCAACCGTTAACAACATTCACTGTCATAGAGAATTCTTTCCCACTGGCATCGCGGTAGAAGCCATCGCTTCCCTTGGTGAAGCCGGCCTGTTGCAGATAGCTCTGGGCCTGGCTGGCGCTGTACCCAAAAGGCATGCTTTGATACTGCGACGAGATCCAGTCATTAAGAGTTGGTACGATGACACCGGTTGGATTGGCAACCCCGGCATATTTAGCTACGCCCTGTGGCAAATGATCGCGGTTAATCGCCGCGTTGATCGCTTTACGGAACAGGAGGTTATTGAATGGAGCCTTTTGCAGGTTCAGGTAGAGCATCACCGTGTTA
>JBGQJX010000441.1:0-3744 GCA_041499255.1 Ktedonobacteraceae bacterium
CCGATCATCCAGACGATTTTCGGGTGGCGAGCGACCAGCTTCGACGAGTTTGCCATGCGCAATGCCGCGATCTTCCGCGGCGAGCAGCCGGCGCCGAAAGTCTGACGCCTCGCCCAATGGCCTAGCTTGGGATGATGGAGACCATGCAGAGCCAACTTCCCTGTTTGTGAAGATGAGCGAGGTTTAGCTTAATATTTGTGAAAAAAGCTGCCAAATATGTGTGACAATCACCATCCCTTACTTAATGGCAACGCTCAACCATCTATGCCATATCATCTTTCTATTGTTTTGAACAGGTACTCTGCGCCTGGCGCTGCCAGCCGTGTTGCTGCTGAATTAGAGCAGTTGTATGATATAGGCAAGAACTTTTGCCGAGGCAGGTGAATGGGCCAACGCGCAAGTCGTGTAGGCTATGGTTGCCGAGGAAACTGTCATGCAACGCAATACGAGGAGGTACACGATGAGGGTCAGGTCAGAAGAGCCTGCGAGCATTGAAAGAAGAACTGGACAAAAGAGCGATGTAGCGGGGTACTGAAGCGTTGCTCGATCGTTGCAAAGACGTTAGAAGTGTAAAGTGAGGAGAATATGTCAAGAAAATCAAAACAATCCAAACACAAGAAAAAGTTTACTGCCAGCTTGTCGCCAGTCGACAAATATCTCGACCTCATTGGACATCAGATCTTTCAGGGAAACTACGCTGAGGCAGTTGCTACCTGCGAACGCCTGTTGAACTACCTTCCACCGCATAGACCGCAGCGCATTGAGGTACTGGAACAACTTGGAACCGCACAGGCCATGTTAAAGAACTTTCCGCAAAGCTACGCGGCTTATACAGAGGCGCTTTCATTAGATCCTAACAATGCCGAGTTGTGGTTCAATCGAGGCATGGCTAGTCGATTCACCTCGCGCTTTGGGAGATCGCTGCGTGATTATGAACGTGCGCAAGAACTGACTATCAAACCTGAACTGGCAAAGAGGCTTGAGGAAGAGCTGAAGTTCGCCCGTGAGTTGGCTGAGAAAACACTGAAACTGCGCGGTCCAGACTTCATCCTGGATCAGCTGATCGAGCAGGAAGATCTCTTCCAGGATGGATTACAGTTGATGGAGGCTGGTGAGTGGGAGGAGGCTGAGCAAGCTTTCCAGGCATCTATTACGATGGGTGATTGCTTACCACAACCCTGGGGCAACCTGGGAATATCCTTGATGATGCAGGAGCGCTACGACGAGGCAGAGGCGGCATTGAAACGCGCACTGGTTATGGACCCGCGATACACGCTTGCTAAAAACAATCTGGCAGCGCTTCCTGAAATCCGCCGGACGGGCCCTCCGGCAATGGTTGATATAAGAGATCCATTCAAGACCAGCAAGCTCAAGCAGTCAATTACTTTTATCAAGGAGTAGCAACGTAACAGAGGTCGTTGGCAACGATTACCTGGTGCTGGGAACACTAGACAGGCCAGCGTGGAAGCGCGGGACACAACAACATCGACTTTTTTACGAACTACCTCGTGTATTATGAGCCGTTGAAAAAGCTCGATGAGGCCACGGGCGGCGACGTCTGGATGTTTTTAGCGGATTGGTTTCCCCGCAAAGCGTTGTGGGCCTCCGCCACCAGCGTAAAATCCTATCTCGCGTCATTCAAGAAGTTCTTTCGGTGGATGGGAGAAACAGGTCGTGTCTCTCCCGAAACCGTTGCCGATGTGCTGGATACGTTAAAAGAAGATCGGGGCGAATTTCTCGCAAGAGCCGCCGAGTAGGAAGTGTTCGTCCAGAGGCGTTTTCGGGAGTCTAAATTCTGATGTTAGAATTCGTATCCCCGGTTCACCCAATAGTGCCAATCCTCAATAGCTTGCTGAGTCTCCTCATCCACCTGGATGCCCTCCAGTTGCATTAAGGGAACGGCGAGCTGGCGCTTTTTCCGCTGGATCAACACAAACATTTCATGCTCACATTCCTCTGCGGGGGCCATTCCCACGACCTCGACCTTATCTCCCAGGTCCAACGGCGAGGTCGGGCGGCGAGCGACACATCGGGCAGAAAACGGGAAATGTATGATGTCGTCGAGATAGTTATACCAGCCCATCGCTTGCTCTTCAGGGCCATTGGCATCTACGGTGATCTCCATGTGGATACGTTGTTCACGTGCTTCATCTTTGACTTGGCGAGCCATATATCCTCCTGTAACGGGTGAAAATCGGTAATCGTCCCGCTCTACTTCCATTCTCTACAGAACGCGCGACATGTTACCACCTGTCTCTCACATTCTAACCCTTGAAAACACTCCAGGGCAACTACTCCAAAAAGAGCGGGAGATAGTTCCGATGTGTCCTATGGCCATTTTTGCACCTTGCGCTGCCTGTGTAAGATAATGCACAGTGCATGTATCATGCACAGGAGAGCCATATGCAGCAGACCTACATCCTCGTCATCGCCGAGTCGATCAACAAGGGAGCAGTGGTCCCAATCCTCTCCCAAGCAGACCTCGCGAGACAGGTGAGCGTGCGACCAATTTGAAAGTGGTAGCCAGCGCGCTTTCTGGAAAGGAGCATTCATTGCCCATCGAAGACTGGAACATGCTGTATTTGAAAAACCCGGCGACGCACCTGCTCAAAGATCCGCGGTGGTAACCAGTGGCGGAAGGCTGGCCGCCCTCCTGCACCTGCTGCTGCTGAAAGACCGTCCGTGGCAGGGCTGTTGCAAGATCGGAAAGCAACAGATTGAGGAGCGAGTCCTGCAGATTTTGAAAACGCAAGCATGTTTTAGCCAAATATGTGTGAAAAACTTCAGTGTTTCCCATGAAGATTTGCTATAATGGAGATATGACAAAGCTTTTTGTAGAAAAAACAATCGAAATCAATGCTCCGGCTGCAAAAGTCTGGGATGTGCTGACCAGGCGCGAGTATACTGGTGAGTGGGCACCTGAGTTTTCAGGTGGTGCCGAGTTCCACATCGAGTCCGATTGGAAACCTGGGAGTCCGGTACTTTGGAAGGGTCAGGACGGCAACGTGATCGTCGAAGGGAATGTGACAGCTCTGGAGCCGAATACATTCCTGCGCTTTACCGTCTTTGACGTTCGCGGGGAAAAGCCGCCCGTCACGGAAGAGGACGGCATAACCTACGAGCTTACAGAAAAGGCCGGGAAGACAACGCTCAGGTTCTTACAAGGTGATTTTTCGGTGATGGCTGAAGGAGAGAAATATCACCGCCTGAGCGCGGAAGTCTGGGACCGAGTCTTGCCGAAAGTAAAAGAGTTGGCTGAGAAATAGGAAATAGAAAAAAACTTATGCCTGCGAAATCTGCGCGAAGAAACCATCCTGCGGCGGCGGCGCACCCATATTTTCGACGCCTTGCTGTGAAACTACAATCGAGGTAACAAGACGCGTGTCGTCAGGGGACCATGCCATTGCCGAGACCGGTTGGTCTACGTAAAAGGTGAAATGGTGCTGGGTAAGCGCATCCCAGCCTAACACGACTGCGCAGATATCGCCGCAATAGACCTGGGTTACGGCCGCGATGCGTTTCCCATTGTGCGACCAGGCAACAACAAAGACAAGGTCAGGGAGCACCCCCTTGGAAGGATTAGCTTGTGCAGCCTGAACATTGTACCCATTATAGGTATACATAGCCTGACCAGTCGCTGCATCCCACACCTGCACCGTTTTGTCCCACGAACCGGAGGCGATGTACTTCCCATCAGGCGACCAGGAAACCGAGCTTACTGTGCCGGTATGACCACGATAGGTA
>JBGQJX010000442.1:0-3724 GCA_041499255.1 Ktedonobacteraceae bacterium
GAGGCTATTATCGGCGGGAAATGCCTGTACTGAGAGGCCCAAATCTTCTGCTCGCACTACTCCTGAAGGTTGTATCGCAACTGAAGCCTGCTGGGCCTGTGTTTCGCTAAAGCGAATATTTGCGCCTTCAAGAGCTTGTTCGTCGAGTGTCAGGCTAACCGAGCGGTGCAGGTCATTGGAATATTTTCTTCGACCGCGCTTTACTTCATCTACGTTGTAGATAACTGCAAGCCCTCGTCCAGGCTTGCGCCGCAGGTAGCGCACAAAAAGCTCTGGTGGTCCCTTTAGTCCAGGCAACAATGGACGATTGGCCCTCTCAAAAAGACCTGTGACAATGGCTGGAAGTTTTAGGATAGAGAGACTAGCATTTGAATGATCTTGACTCATGCACTCGTGCTCCCGTCTTCCTTCTCTACTTATCATGACTTCATGCTATCTACAAGGAACTTTTTTTTCTTGTCTGTTGACGAGCGCCGCCGATTACGCTCCATACGTGTTAAACGTTTTCTCTCAGCATGTTTTGCGGCATGGAGAACATACTCCGCGATGCGCACCACGGCTCGCGGGACGCGTCCAAAACTGGGGAAGTCGTTGATGTCTAAAATGGCAAGGCCCTGGGGTGTTTCAACGACATCGATTCCATAAATATCAAGACCAAACAGTTTACCAACCTGAAGCGTAAGTTTACGTAGCTCCGGTGTGAGTGGGATAAACTTTTCGTCCACATCACCGTGTAGCGGTGACTTCCTTGCAATAGCTGCGTAGACCTCTTTGCCCGTAACATACACTTTGATATCAAATCCAGTATTTTCTGCGTATCTTTGTGCCAGAAAGAAGCTATCGTCCGCCTCAGCTATCTCCAAGGCCGCCAAATCAGCAGGGCTATTCAGACGGTAAATACCCTTGCAGGAACTTCCGTTGCTCGGTTTGATGACTAAAGGATAGTCCTCTGCGGGAATCTGCTTGAGGAGGCGAGGATGAGCGACAAAGTAGGTAGGTGGTATAGGTAAGCCGTGCGCGCGTCCAAACGCGGCCGCGACAGCCTTGTCTCGCACAAGGCGAATCGCCCGCGAGTTATTGATAGTTGGGATGCCTACTGCTTCTGCCGCTGCCAGAATACTCATGCCAGGGCCATCTGCCAATGATTTCAACACGAATGCATCGTAACCTTGCGTGGTAAGATCCGATAAGCAGGTGACAGCTGCTTTTGTTTCCAGCACATCCACGTCATGACCCCAATGAAGCAATTGGTCTGCAACGACCAAAGGCATAGGATCATTTCGATATTGCTCTTCAACGATAAAGCAGAAACGCATTACTAACTCCTCTATTGGGCACCTGTAAACCTATACGACGCTTACCAAAGAAAAGAGCGCGGTACGATCATGATGGTCAATCGCAATTGCTCTCGGTGCTTTCTAGTGTATCAGTTCTATGGCCTGGTTGCTATTTAGTAGTTCACTGCCGTAATGTGTTGTACATCATAAAAGTGAGAAAATATTGGACGCACTATAGCATATCCTTAGAGAATAGGGAAGAGCTTCTTTAGTACTGATGTTTTAAGACAAGACTTCCTTTTTCAACTCATTTGTACTTGCTTGACGGTGGGGCTATGGCTCATGAGTTCAGCAGGAACAAGCGTGGCACCCTGTCGACGCAGGCCTTTTCGCGGGGAACTAAGGGAGCGGACAACGCGCTTTTCATGTTCTAGGCGCGAACGATAGGCAGCATGGAGAATATATTCGGCGATGCAGGAGACTTTACGCGGTACGCCGTAAAAGCTAGGGAAGTCGTTGATGTCAACCAGCATCAATCCCTCTGCCGTCTCCAAAACGTCAACGCCGTAGAGGTCAAGTCCAAACACCTGACCTACACGCTGCGCCAGCTTGAGCATCTCACGAGAGACCGGTATTTCACCTTCGGGGATAGAGCCATGCAGCGGCGAGCTTTTGGTGATCGCATGTACCTCCTGGCCTGTGACATAGAGTTTGATGTCGTAGCCGGTATTCTCGACGTAGTGCATGGCCAGGTAGTATGACGTATCATCAAGCTGAAGTTTTGCCATCTCTTCAGAAGTCCGTACCAGGTGTATGTCTTGCATAGAGGTGCCATTGCTAGGCTTTACAACCACAGGATAGGCTTCATGTGGCACTTTCACTAAAGCACCGGGATGGCCCACAAAGTAGGTGAGTGGAACAGGCAAGCCTCTAGCCTGGGCGAAGGCCACGGCAACTGCTTTATCACGTACCAGGCGAATAGCGCGTGAGTTATTGATTGTGGGAATGCCTACTGCTTCAGCCGCCTCCAGGATAGTCAAACCAGGGCCGTCCGAGACTGTTTTCAACACATAGGCGTCATAGCTTGTTAAGAAGAGGTCGGTCAGGCTGGTGATGGCCGCATATGGCTGTAGGACATCTATCTGATGCCCCCACAGTCGCAACTGGTCTGCTACAACCATCGGCATTGGTTTATGAACGTATTTCTCTTCCAGGATAAAGCAGAAGCGCATAAGCGTCCCTCTCATTGTTATGATTCCATCCCGCTATATATAGCTTACTATAGATGGTACCCCAATGTCTAAATATGAGCTATGAGATGAGTCACAAAATAGCTAGTACAGCCTCGCGGAAAGAGCGCAGGAGGGTAGGATACCTACTTGGCCAGAGGATGGTGGCCTTCGGCAGTTTCGATGCTTCAGGAGAAGAGATGAGTGGACCAAGTCTTTCTCGCCTGTAATCGTCCTGCATTTGCTCTGGAGGCTTCCTCTGAACTGTCTTGTTTTCACCGAAATTGGTGAAGGGCCAGGATGTTCAGAGAAGGCGGTTTAGGGCGGTGAATTGGCTCCTCTGGATTCCCATCAATTGGTTCTTGCCTGGCTGTGGGCAGATTGGTATGGTAGGATGAGGTGGTAGTTGATTGCCTCCTTCTTTTTGTTCGCTGAGAAAAAGCAGGTGAGAGAGCATGAGAGTGACTGTTTGCGAAATGCCTGATGATCGAAAAGATTTTGAGACAGCATGGGAAGAGCTTATTGCCTATGTGAGGAAGCAGCAGAGCGACCTCGTGCTTTTGCCAGAACTGCCATTTTATCCCTGGATCGGGACAACGCCACAGTTTGATGCCCAGGTCTGGCAGATGGCTCAAAAGGCACATGAGGTGATGATGCAGCGTCTGAGAGAGTTGTCTCCATCTGTTGTCCTGGGGACGTATCCGTTGATTGAGGGAGAGTTCCGGCTCAATCGCGGTTTTTATTGGACACCTACAGATGGCTCTCAAGGTGTTCATGATAAGTACTATCTCCCCAACGAAGAGGGCTTTTACGAGCGCTGCTGGTTTGATCGTGGCCGTCGCGATTTCACGCTGGCCCGAGTGCAGGATATGGCTATTGGCTTTCTGATCTGTAGCGAGGTCATGTTTAACGAATGGGCAAGGTATTATGGCAGGCAAGGAGCGAATATTATCGCGGTACCACGCGCGACAGGCGGCCATGAGCGTTGGGTGGTAGCTGCCCGCATGGCAGCGATTGCCTCAGGCGCGTTTGTGATCTCGTCCAACCGTGCTGAAGATCAATGGTTTGGTGGGCGTGGCCTGGTGGTCGGCCCCGATGGTGATGTGCTGGCCTCGACTTCTCGCCAGGTGCCGTTTGCTACTGTTGCTATTGACCTGGCGGAGAGTACGCGAGCTAAGAAGACCTATCCGCGCGATTTACTGGAGTAGCCAGCACAGC
>JBGQJX010000443.1:0-3715 GCA_041499255.1 Ktedonobacteraceae bacterium
ATGTCGATGCGATTGAGGCTTACCTGATGGCTTTCCGGAGAGAATTGTTGCCGGAAGTTGGCTGGGTTGACGAGAAATTCCGCTTTTATCGCCTGATGGACATTTACTTCAGCTTCTTCTTCAAAACTTCTGGTTATCGCGCAGTTACCACTCCGATAGTAGCCGGGCAAATTGAGAAACATCCCCATCGCGAATGGTATAGCTTGAGCGAGGAAGAACGCGCGACTAAGAGTAAGAAGAATTATGATATCTTTCGCGCACGCTGGCATCATGGCGAGAGCCTGCTGGTGGCGAACTTCGATCGCAAAAACTGGTGGCATGGACACGACCATGCTTATCATGTCGATGGGGAGCATACTCATTCTGTTGAGGAGTTGCCCCCACCTGGCACGATGCACGCGCACGAACACCGGCACTGGCCTGACCATTCACATCCACATCCACATTATCATGAAACGCGCGAGTGATATGTGTGAGCAGCGCGGGCGACCCAAGGGTCCCCACCCTTCTCCGCACCACCCCCGCCCCTACGGGAAACCGTTCCTATTGGGCGACCAGAATGGTCGCCTTTACATGATGTGGTAGGAAGGTTGCTCCTCTCTTGCCAAATTACTGGTATTTTCGCTAAGCTATGCCTAAGTGGGTGCGTTTCTATGGATGTGAAAGAGCATGGGTAGAAACGGCGACCATTGAATATTGGGTTCACTCGTAGGGGATGTCCTTCGTATTGATTCACCTGGTGGCGGTGGTATCTTGTCAGAGGAGAGAGAAAAAGATGACTGCTAGCGCGATTGAATTACCTTTATTTCCATTGGATGTTGTGCTATTTCCGGGCGTAGTGTTGCCTCTGCACATTTTTGAGCCGCGCTACCGCGAGATGATTGCTGACTGCCAGCAGCAAAAGAGACCATTTGGTGTCGTGCTGGCGCGTCCAGGGAGTCTGCCGTTGCTGGAAGAGCCGTTTCCTGTCGGTACTATGGCGGAGATACGGGAGTTGGATCAACTGGAGGACGGACGCTACATTCTCATGGCAGTTGGTGTGCAACGCTTCCGCATTCTCAGCCAGCACCGGGAGAGACCTTATCTTTCTGGGCTGGTGGAGTTGTACGAGGATGTTGCTGAACCCGCAGAGGACCTGGATTTTCATTTCAAGCAGGCGTACAGGCTGTTCGGGATGTACATAGAGATGTTATTGAAAGCGGCAAACGAGCAGGATAAGGATATGCAAGAGCATTTGCCGGGCCGTCCAGAGGAGCTTTCTCATTTTATCGCTTATTTTTTGGATTTACAGAATGAGCAAAAGCAGCATTTTTTAGAACTCACTTCTACTTTGCAGCGATTAAAGGAGGAGATCGCCATATTGCGCCATGAAGTGCCCTTGATGCAGCAGATTATGACGGGAAATCAGAATGCCGACCGCAATAGGTTAAATTGATGCGCTGGATATGCGCAACATGGCGGTACCTGCTGGTCGCCTTGTGGGCTTAGCCTGTCTCTATTGTGATGAGCTGTAGATTGCTCAGGCGTTGAAGTGACGCGAAGACTTCTTCCTGGGGGCGTTTCGTCAGTTGGGAAAGATCTGGGACTGTGCGCCTGCCATTAATGAGAAGGAAGATCGTGCGGTCATAACGAGGCAGATTTGCCGCGGGGTATTCTCTTCCATAGGCTGTAAGAGTTGCGATGGCGTTTTCTGATGCTGTGTTCCGAGGCCTGCTGCTAGTAGGAGCAGGTGGCCGAAGTGCTTCTTGTCGCAACATATCGGGCAGGAATGGGAGTTCTCGCGTTCGTCCGGCTGTGGGGGATAAAGGTTTTTCTGGCTGATATTGCTCCTGTGAGGGAGATTGTATTTGAGCATCTGAAGCACTGGCTTGATCTCCCTGTGGGGCTAGCTGTGGAGGGGGCAAGCGCAAACGAGCCTCTGTCGATTGAAACGAGAACTGGATCTCGCCCCAGGAGTTTACCCATGCCAAAACGGACTCTGTAGCGCTTTCCCGCTGCGAGCCCCGGTAAACATATATTGGGCGCCCCTGGTCTATAATTACGCGAATGCGGATATCTTCTTGTCCAGCAGCTGTTGCACGCCGTATAGTGAGCACACCAGTGGCGCGGTATTGTACCATTTGTTTGATGACTTCCGAAAGAGAAGGCGCTGAGTAGATACGATTGTTCTGCACAGGTTACCTCGGCCAGGTATGATGCAGCTCCCCTTCGTCAAAAGAGGTTACAGATAGTATCTGTATAGCCTTTTGGGATTGTACGTATCTCGGGTGCAATAGTCAAGGATTTTTGTTGAGACCAGGACTATAGATTATAGTGAGTTTCGCCTGATTATTGATGTAGCACCAGCATCTTCCACAACTCAAAAATGCTGTGGTAGAAAATCGCTATCATCGCGAGGCACGCTACAGGAATATGTATATAGCGCCAAACGAGAATGATCAGCCGAGCGCGCTTCTGCCGCTCAAGAGAACGTTCAAGTCGCTCGTATTCAGTGAGTATTTCGTAGGCGCGTTGAAAATCGCTTACTTCAGAAGGAGCCAGCACCGGCAACAAATTGAGCTGCATGCCTTTTGTATGCAAGGCCTGTTCGCAATACTGCTTAAAGTGGACAGATTTACCCGCGCTGAGTCGTTCAACGGCCAGGGATAGTTCAAACAGGCGATCTTCTACCGAACGGGTGATACCGACCCCATTGGTACTGGCCTCTGTGGCGATCACACGCGCCTGCCATATGTCGAGCAGGCGACCAATGACCCCTGTAAGAACCAGCAAGAGGAGCGCGTATAGGGCTGTTGTGCCATAAAGGCCCTCAGTGAAACGGGATGCTTGAAAGAGGAAATCATGGGTAATGTTGAGGAAGTTTTCGTGCATGAAGGCGATAAGGATGCTGATAATGCCAAACCAGATATGCAGCCAGAGCCAATCTTGCACTCTTCCGGGCAAGCCACGCACAAAACGACGGCGCAGGGTATAGGCGGCAACCAGCAGCACCAGCACGAAGGAAACAATGCCGAATTGCCGGAATGGCGCATTGTAGGGGCCTGGATACAGTTGTGTGGCAATCGCGGAACGATAGAGCATGAATATCCAGCCAATTAGTAGTATTGCGCATAGCAGGAAAAGCCAGTTGAATATTGAACCGGGCGTTTTCCAGATACGTCGTGTTGTTGCTTGTTCCACTGGTGGTTTGCTATCCAGCGCCATACGTGTACCTCTTAGTTTGCTCTTCGTTGTAGAATCTCTTCGGTTGAGCCGAAGAATTTGACCGGTTGGATGCGTATAGCAGCGCCTGTCGGACATGCCTGTACGCATGCCTGGTCGCTGTATCCGGCGCACAGGTCGCACTTGATCGCGACCTTCTTGCGCAACTCGTCGTAGCCGTTGCGAAGTTGGGTGAAATCGAACGGGCCAGGGGCCGCGTAATTCCCGCCTGCCGCTGCCACACTTACCACGGGTAAGGTTTTGCGCGCGCGTTCTTTGCCGGCACCTCTGGTGAAAAATTCACTGAAGCGTTGCCAGGAAGCTCGCTCCGCGGGTGCGTCGTGGATTTGTACAATGGAGATTGCCCCGTAAGGACAGCGTTCTGCACAGATGCCACAGCCAATACAGCTTTCGGTGATATAGACCTCGCCATTGGGATAGCGCGCAATACCCGCCCGGCTACACAACATGCACACCGGGTCCTGACATTGGCGACAGGCAGTGGCGATGCTGA
>JBGQJX010000444.1:0-3714 GCA_041499255.1 Ktedonobacteraceae bacterium
CACCTTACAGGATCTGGCGCATCTCATGATAACAATCAGCGATAATACCGCCTCGAATATGCTGCTCGACATCGTAGGGATGGACACGGTCAACGCCGCTATGCACGCCCTTGGACTGACAGGTACGCGGATAGAGCGTCGTTTCATTGATTTTGAGGCGCGCAAAGCCGGGCATGATAACTGGACGACAGCAGCGGACATGGCGCTGCTCTTCTCGTACTTCTGCACAGAACAACTGCCCGGCAAAGACGTGATGTTGAAAATGCTGCTGCGCCAGAACGACTATACTATCCTGCCCGCCTACTGGGGAGAGGATACGCATTTCGCCCACAAAACCGGCGGCCTGGAGGGCATCATCCACGACGCTGGCATTCTCTATCCACCCGAAGACCCGGAGGCCCCACTGATTATTGTGGCTTTGACCGAGAACCAGGCCGATGAGCCCCTGACGCGCTTCACCCTGGCAAGGGCGGGCCGAATTATCTACAGAGGCAGGCATTAGTCAATTCTAGTATGTTCTACATTCTCGCAGGTAAAAGATGAAGCAAAAATGTCAGAGCGCAATTATAACATTTCACAACATAATCAAACCAACAGTAGGGGCCGATTTATCGCGCCCACCGCCGATTTATCGGCCCTCTGCGGCCTTTCCACAATCCAGATGAAAAAGTAAAAAAGCATCATTGCTGCCCTACAAATCACCCACAAACAACATCATCACAAGTGCAACAATGCGAACAAGTGCGACAAGTGCGACAAGTGCGACAAATCAAAAAGGAGGAAACATGCCCATCTTACCCTGTAAAGGCATAATGCCCACTATCGCTGAAGATGTCTTTATCGCCCCAGGGGCCATGGTGATTGGCAATGTCACCATACATGAGGGGGCGAGTATCTGGTATAACACCGTCATACGCGCGGATACGGCCCCTATCGTCATTGGCCGCCGGACGAACATCCAGGATAATTGTACGCTCCATGTCGATGCTGACGCCCCCCTGACCATCGGTGATGAGTGTACCATCGGTCACAGCGCGGTCGTGCACGGCGCAACCCTGGGCAATCGTGTCCTGGTCGGGATGAATGCCGCGGTGCTCTCTCACGCGCGGATTGGCTCACATACAATCATCGGAGCCTGTTCGCTCGTTGGGGAACATAAAAGTATTCCTGGAGGTGTGCTTGCGCTGGGAGTACCGGCAAGAGTGAAACGCGACCTGACGGATGCGGAACAACGCCAATTATTAATAAACGCGGAAGGTTATTGCCAGCGGGCTATTGAGCATAGAGAATCGCTGCAAGGCATGGAGTTGTAGACATCTTCATATATTCACCGTGAAAAGAGTCTCCACAGGCGCCTCGCCCGGTCGCTGAATGCTCAACTTGATATACCAGGCGCCGGGCATTGAAAAGGTAGTTTGCTGGCCAAACACGGCGATATAGGTCGGGTTGCCTCGCGCGATAGTGGCGTTCGCCGTCCCCATATTCATCAATACCATATCAATACTTATTTTTATATCTGCGTCGGTGACAAAGCTGCCGGTGGTGCGATCCTTCATAGACACGATAACGGTATTGGCATAATGGATTGCTCCAGGGAGTACCTGCAAGGTAATAGCGAGATTCCCCACCACCTGCGTCTGGACATTGGGGGCCGTTGGACTGGTAGTTGTGGTCGTGTTATTGGTGCTTTGGCTATAGTTAATAGCGGGAAAGACGATCGGCGGCGCGAAGAATGACAGCAAAGCTGCACAGAGGAGTACTCCAGTTCCCAACCAGGATTGGACAGTGAAAGCCCGTTTCAGGTTTCGTGCTATGTGATCGAGAGCCGTTTGACGCGCTCGACTGGCTGGCAGCTCCGCATTTACCACGTGCAGCAGCATTGTCTGCCTCGCAAGTTTCGGGCGCAAAGTAAACAATGCATAGGCACTGAGCAAAATCATTACCGCAATGAGCATCATCTCGACCAGTAATGTTCTCCCGTATGGTTCTGTGATCAGTTGTTGAGGGCTACCCAGGCTCGTCTCTGTCAAATAGAGTCCACTGACAAGGAAGACGCCCAGCGATCCCAGCAGCAAGGGATAAAAACGTCGCAGGAGGAGCGTTAGTACCTGGCTGTTGCGATCGGGTTCGACAGTTGGCAGTAGTGGTAATAGTACGTACCCCAGGTAGGCTAATCCACCAAGCCAGATGCATCGCGCGACCAGGTGCAGCCAATCCAGGACGAACGTACTGATAGGTGCCTGGGATAACGCTATGGCATCCCCGCTAAGCGCAAAAGTCAGCAGGATGAGTCCCGCCAGCAGCAGCCAGAGAACAGTATATATCTTTGCTGAAGTAGTGGCGGGAGCTGTGTTCTCCCGGGCTGGCGCTTCATCTTTCTGAGCACTAAAGTCCTGGGTGGCGCGCTGCCGTAACTGGCTAAATTGATTGCCTGCCAGGCGTTTTCGTCTTGCTCTGCCCCTCTTGATTTGGGGACGGCTGGTCCACCAGAGGAAAGCAAGCGCGATCAGGAGAAGGACGAAGCGCAACAGCCAGAGATAACCATAGCTTGTTTCGAAGAGAATGCGACCCAGGATAGAAAGATCCATCGCGCCGTCATTCAACCCCTGTGTCAATTGCGTATCGCGGAGTATGAGGGTGATAAGCTCGCCAACGAGGAGCGCGCTTAAACAAAGCCATTGTAGTGGTTGAGAGCGTTTTCTTGCCTCGCTAAGCAGCGTTGCCATGTGTTCATCACTAACGAGAACAAGTCCCTCAATAACAAGCATACCGATCCAGAAGGTCACCGCCATCAAAACCAGCCATTCCCAGGCTATCGCGAGGATGCCTATAGCGTTGAGCTGTGGCAGTTTGTTACTGGTACTCGGCCCTAGAATAACCTCCCCTGGTAATCCAGCGCTGGACTGCCCAACATTAAAGCCGATGACGCCCTGTGTGGTATGTCCATCGCTATTCGCCAATGCTGTCCAGCGAACCGTGTAACTGCCGTGTGGTAGCTGGCTGGGCGTAGTAAGAGGCGTATCCAACTCGCGGGCTCCTTGTCCGGAGATAAAGCTGTGGCTATCATCTACCACGCGTTCGTCAGGCGTAAATACATAGGCAATGCTCGCGGGGCTGATTGCAGTATTAAAAAAGATGCGCACGACTTTTGGCACTGTGCTCACTGTCGATCCATCAACCGGGTCCGATCCGACCACAAAGGCATGTGCCTGTGCCACTGATGTAGGGGAGTTCATATCTATCAACGCGAAGAACAAAAAAGCGCAGAGACTCAGTGCTAAGAGCACGAGCCTGGAAAAGAGATGCCTCTTGTGAATACACCGGTATGCTAATCGTTGCTGTGGCATAGTGTCCCTTTACGATACGCTCTGTGGAGATTGTACCTTAGTTAGTCATTGCCCGCAATATTTGTTTTTTGCCGTGGGTCATTGGTATAATCAAAGCTATGAAAAAGCTACTTTGGTGGCCGTCCTTGCTGCGCTTTCTCCTGTGGTCACATGTTGTGGGCGTGATCGGTTTTTATCTCGTGCTCTGGTTTCGCACCAATCCAAACGGTAAGAAGAGGGAGACAACAGGTAGAGCAAAAACGACTTTCGATGCAACCGCAACAAACAAGGGAAGAGCAGTTTCGGTAATTGTGCCCGCCCGTAATGAAGAGCATAATATTCGTCGCTGTGTCGAGTCGCTGTTAGAACAGGATTATGACGATTACGA
>JBGQJX010000445.1:0-3707 GCA_041499255.1 Ktedonobacteraceae bacterium
CAAGTAGAGTATGAGAAAGCTCGTGTCAATCTTGGCGCCGGTAATTAATTGGGCGCTGGCGCCGATGTAGGTTACCGACATGGCGTTGACTATGTTGTAAACCAGCCAGACTAGCTCCCAGCCCCAGTAACGCCTGGTAAGGTTCCAGTTGCGTTCAAAGAAGGCGTAGGTTGCACGTCCCTGGTGCATCAAAGAAGACATTGTTGTATTGCTCCTTCATTAATCTTCGTTATTCTTCATCATCTTCGCGTTGGGCTTCGAAGGCTTCAAAGGCTTTTTCCCAGCTACCGTAGCGGTCGATGTCTTCTGCCGTGATCTGATGAGCGGCAGTATAGTGCATGAATACCTCGTGCATGGTAACGGGTTCCGCGCGACCCATGATGGCTGCGACTGTGCGCTTGAGTTCCAGCGCTTCACCCAGGGCAACTATACGGCCCTGGTCGATGATGGCGACACGATCACAGAGGGCTTCCGCTTCATCCATATCATGAGTGGTGATGAGGATGGTGGCGTCATGCACTTCGCGCAGCTCTTTGACAAAGGTCTGGACGTCGATCTTTGAACGTGGATCGAGTCCGGTCGTTGGTTCATCCAGCAGCAGCACTATAGGAGCAGTGAGGAAAGCACGGGCGATAGCAACTTTTTGTTGCATTCCACGCGACATGTTTTCCAAAGGCGCTCCAATGCGGTCAGGCTTGATACCCAGGCGTCCGAGAATGCCCCGGATCTTCGTACGCGCTTCATCAGCCGGCATATTGTAGAGCCTGGCTGCATAGAGCAGATTCTCCATTGGCGACAGCTTTTTGAAGAATGAGGCTTCTACGCTGACGCGGTTGATGATACGTTGTACGGTGCGCTCATCCTTTTCGACATCATAACCAAAGATGGTAACGCGGCCACTATCAGGAAGTAAGAGCGTCGAGAGAATACGTATCAAGGTTGATTTGCCAGAACCATTGGAACCAAGAATGCCCACGATTTCACGACGTTTGATCGTCATAGTGACGTTATCAACAGCACGCACAATACGCTTTTCTTCTTTTTGATCGTTGTTTTTTTTACGCCAACGCAATAATGGGCGTGATTTTTTGAATAATTTGGTAACGCCGTCAATGACGACCGCGTCTTTGGTATCGTCGATAACAACATGTTGTACTGGTTGCATATCTACATTTATAGCCATTGATGTTCTCTCCTTCTTTGAGTTGGCTAAGGAGCGTTATCCGTAGGATATGTCCGTTAGCATACTGCACATTTCTAACCGGTACATCGACCATTAGAACAGGTATTCGGTTGTTCTTCCGGACACCCATTCTGATCCGCATAACGAATGTTCTCATACCATGCTTCACCTCAAAGAATCGATCTGGACAATATTCTTATTCTTTTTCCTGGTCTTAAAAGAGACGACAAAAAACCGTGGGACTGATTTGTTCTGCCAGTGCCCACGGTTGGAGGGGTCTCTTTTTGGTTACCTACTCATTCATTTTCTCTGAAGTCGGTAGGAGGAGATCCCTTGGAGATGGGCACATTGCAGCCTTGGGCGAAAGTGATGATAGGGGAAACACAAAGTTTCGCTCCCACGACACCGCTGTTGGACAGCTTACCCAGGCCGATGGGCATAGCATGGCCGTACACAGCGATTTTATCGCGCAGGTTTGTCATGCTGAGCCATTGCGTTCGGTTTGTCATGCTCGCCATCTCCTTCCGTGAGATTTTTGTTTCTTTTGCCGACTTGAATTGTGTTGTAGCTAGTTTTTCCAGATAAGTTCAGGGATTGCGTGTGCAATCCCGTTATTGGGAGTATACGGGATGATTTGGCTTCTTGTCAATGGTTTTTGGGTGTTTAACCGATATTTAACAGATGTTGTTTTTGTTTTCCCTGGCCCGCAAGCGGGCCCTGGGGAATTTTGGTGTCGAACAGGCAATCCATGGCTGCGCCATGGCTTGCCAGTTCGACACTGGGTACATATGCAGTCGCCTGAGCAGAAAGATTATTTAGCCACGGGCGCGCTATGGATTGCCTGTTCGACACTGGTTACTAACCTGTTGCTAACTGTTAAGACGATTGTGATGGTCTTTTTTGCATAGGAGTTTTGATGGTCAAAAACATTGGTGAGTAGAGTACACCCTGTGTGACGGGTGCACTCTGCGGGTTCACTTGTTCAGTTCTTTTAGTTTGCCTTTTTGGATGGCCTGTGCTACTGTAATGTGCCGCTTGACGGCTTCTTCAGGTGTCTTGTTGGAGACCTCAAGGATGGGCAGGCGAACGAGGGTAAGATAGTTATTTTGCTGAGGATAGACTGCGGTGACATAGCCGCGGCCAAGGTTTGTGTCGTTAAAGGTTGCTACAACGTAACGCAGACCATTGGGGGAGATGACGGTGTGGCGTGCGAGGTCCAGGGCATGCAGGCGTACGGGCAAGGCGTTTGGTATTTCGATGGCATGAGATTTTGAAGTTTGTACGCTGAGGAGCTGATCTTCATTTGTAGAGCCATTTTTTGACATATTGTTTGTACCTCTCGGATTGGGTTAATGATTCTCGGATAGTAAATTGAACCTGGCATCACTGTTGATGCCAGGTCAAGCATTAATTTCTACCACTGTGTAGTGTACGCAAGTTATGTCCAAAGGTCAAATGTGTTAGCTACAAGTCCTGTTCTAAGGTGCGACGAGCACGCCTCCTGATCCATAGCTGGCTCAGGAATTGCCAGGCGCGCCTGGGAAGGAATGATAGAACGTGAGGATGTTTCAGCATGTAAAAGAAGAGGCGCGGTTGCAGGCGCTGCCATAAGCGCGGCAATTCGTTGATTTCTCCAGAATTACGAGGGTGATCAGTGCTATCTGGATTCGCCCATAATTCGCGGGTGTAGATATCTCCGAAGCGCTCTAGAGTCGTTATTTCGCCAGGCGCAGCCATCGCCAATGTCTTGACAAATTCTTTGGGGGTTTGAGAATACTGTACATGTATGCCCGCCCAATTTGCCAGGATAGAGATGCGACCAAAAATCTGAGCTGATAGTCTGTAATGGCTGAAGAGACGGCGCCACCAGATGTTAAAAAGCAGCAGGCTAACGAGGATGAGCAAGACAACTGCACCAAATGCAATGCTTGCCTGCTGGCGCAATTGAGCAGCAAACTGCACCGATGTATTCGTAGAGGTTGGACCACCACTATCCGCCACTTCATTTCTGATAAGCTTGTGGTTTCTTCCGTTATTCGGGGTAATGCCACCGACAGGGACTATACCGATAGAACCTTGCTGATACTGACCGGGGTTAGGACGTTCAAATGTTGAGAAACCTGCCGACGGCTCGAAGTTGACCCAACCATAGCCAGCGAAGTAGATTTGCGTCCAACTATGCGCATCGGAGCCATTAATGACGTGATTGTGATGTGCAGGATCTAATTGACCGTTGGTATAGCCAACAGCAACGCGGGCCGGAATGCCGAGGGTGCGGGCCATGACAGCCATAGTGGTGGAGAAGTAATTACAGAAACCTTTATGGTTACTGCGGAAAAGAAACCAGGAAACGCCCTCCTGACCAGGGGGTAGGTGTATATTGACATCGTAGGTGAACTTGGAACGCAAGTAGGACTCGAGTGCCAGGACTTTATCGTACATAGTTGGAGCGTTGGCCGTAAGCCGTTGTGCCAGAGTTGCTATATTTGGATCAAGGTCTTTCGGCAACTGCAAATAGGAAGCA
>JBGQJX010000446.1:0-3704 GCA_041499255.1 Ktedonobacteraceae bacterium
ATCTGATGTCGAATCCGTTGTCATTCGTGAAGGACCTGGCCGTCATCCCGGCGTACCTGCCAGACCTGCACGCTAAGTCCTAAGCCGTCAGGTTGGAGCCTGACGGCTTCTCTTTGCCCCGGACCGCTCCCCTTCTCATCTCTTGTATAAAAATGACTATACGCAATGCATCGTACCCATACGCGACAGCCAAAAGAAACACGGAGACACCCACAAAAAAAGCCCCAACCAGGGGCCGAAACCAGGAAAGGAACGGGGCGCTAGCCCCACAGCGACGGAGCCGCGATCGGCGCGGGTCAGCCACATGGAACCACAAATCACGGCACGCCGGCGCGGCATGCAAAGGCAACAGAGGAAGACCACCACCACAGCGGCAGAACCAGCCGCGCGCGCCATCAACACTCGCTCCATCTCATCTGCTATCTGTGGTATACCGCTCATGACATTCCTCCTGGGGGTGCTAGACCTTGGTTCATTTTCTTTTGTCTATCACTTCAGGAGTCTTGTTTTCAGCCCTTGCCTTTTCTTAGGTTGATGCCTATTGGGCGATCCTTGTGGTCAATACATTTCAAATAACGAGAATGGATACAATGTAGGGGCGATACAATGGCTCCCCAGGCGGGCGCAATGAATTGCGCCCCTACATCCATTTCCCTAAACATTCGTTATTTGAAATGTATTAACCCTTGTGGTCACCCTGCAAACTGTACCCTCAAACTACACCATCAGTACCCTCACTCTCACTCTCACTCTTACTCTCAGCCCCAGTCCCAGCCCCCGAAGCACGACTATCCACCACAGGAACCGGCCCCCCACCAGGAGGTAGCACAACCGCCCGCCAGGGTGGCCCTCCCAGCTTGCCATAAAAAGCCAGGTCAATGCCAACATAGGCAAAAAAGCCAAGAGCCAGGCCGATAGAATACAAACCAAACAGCACATCGCTCCTGAACAAAGCAATAATCGCCGCGCCTATAAGCGCCCCAACAACAGCCACAATGTCCGCGAAGACACCAGTCCCCGCTTTCAACCGCAGCGTCCGGTAGGCCATCCATCCTAATATCAAACCAAATAATAGCACGCCAAGCCCAGCTATAAACATTTCCTTCCTCCTTGTCTGTACAACCGACTTTAAAAAATATACTCCGTTGACTCCTCACCCACCCGCAGGCCACCTTGACCTATACTATCACACTGTGATCGCTCCTGCCGCGCATGGCACTGTTACCATGAGCGTGGCTAGATTTACCTTCATTCCGGCGCAGAGACCACAGACGCAATGGCCTGCCATTTCCGTAAAGTAATCACCATTAGGACTATACTCGATAAAACCTGGGATATGAAAACCGCCAAGTAGCACTTCTATTGCTTCGCCTCGCCCCAGTTCGCGACCATCAGGCGAGCCCAAAGCATAGCGGCCGGGATTATTTATGGATGGGTAGATAGTCCATTCGTTCATGTTGTCTTCCTCGCTTTCTGTTGAGAGCCTCTGCGCTCTCGCGAGACCTCCAGCTCTTTGCCAATTGCTGCCACATTAGAGAGAGCATCCAGGACGAGGGTATACCCTACCCGGTAGTAACCGTTCCATCAGCATTGACGCGAATCGTGACCCCTGGCAAGTGTTTAAGGCCGGATGGGCCTGACCCTGGCACCTGGCTAAAACCATTGAGCGGGTCAAAAATCGCGCCATGGGCCGGGCAGACAAGCTGCTTGCTGCCAGCATCGTAATCGACAGCTACTCCCACATGCGTGCAGGCTCTTTCACACGCCACAAAATTGCCATTGCCAAGATGGATAAGCAGGCCGCCCTGCCCATCTGCTGGATTCGTAAAACTTTTGGCGCTATTCGTTCCCTGGTTAGTGTAACCGATCACCGTACCCGTATGAGAAGGCGGTTTGGGCGTGGGTGTCGGTGGCTGCTTGGTCGGTGTTGCCTGCTGGGTCGCATGCGCGGTCGGTGACGGTTGTGCCGTTTGCGTTGACGAAGGCTGCGCAGTGGGCGTCTTGCCTGCTGTCGGCGTATTCTGATTCTGCGTGCCCTGAGTACCTTGAGTCGGTCCAACGCCAGGTGTATTTCCCTGCGTCGTCTGCGTTGATCCGCTGGTTGGCGCATTAGCGATCCTGGATTGCATCTGCTTCACACTTTGCATAAAGTGCGCAAAGCTTATACCACCTACCCCAAGCACACCTGCGGTAGCGGTGCCAACGACAATGAGCTTGACCAGGCGCCTGCGGTCCGCCTGAGCAGGTCGTGGTCGCGCACGCCCTCTGCCGCCCGTCAGGCTGACGGTTTGACGCCGGGTGAACATTCCAGGTGTAGGAGACTCTGTCTTTTCCGGTTCTGCGGACCACAGAGCAAACGGGTCAACGCCCGGCATCGAATCGGCTTGACTTCCTGCTGGAAAAGGTAGCGTCTCTCTGGCTACAGACATTTGTGCCGGGCTACCAGGTTGTCCTGTAGCAGGCGGATTCACCAGCCAGTTAGCTGTCCTCTCCTGGGCAGCTTTTTCCACTGAAGAAGAGGAAGTAACCGCGGGCATGTGTCCTGTTACAATTGGAGGCATCAGCTGCCACTTCCCAGAGGGATTACCCACATCTTCGAACCAGTTGATAGTTGGTGGTAGCGTAATCTGCGGGCCTTGCGCCAACTGCTGAGCCTGGGAAGGAGAGGATCTCTCCACCACTTCCAGTAATATTGTGACGCGCTCATAAGCGGCTGCGATATCGCCAGCACGTTGATACCGCTTCTCAGGATCGCGTTCCAGCGTTTTACCTATCACTAGGTCGAGTGCTTCAGGTATGTCCGGACATACCGCGTGAACCGAGGGAATGGGCTGTTGTGTACGCTTCAGAGCAATTTCAAGTGGATTCGCACCCTTAAACGGCAGTGTTCCACTAAGTAGCTCAAAAAGCATGATCCCAAGCGCGTAGATATCAGAGCGAGCGTCGACAGGCTTGCCCTGCACGCGTTCTGGGGAGATATACTCGGGATTTGCCAGCAAGGCGCCACTCGTACTGAAGAAGGCGTCTTGAGGTTGCTTATTCTGTACATTCCCCAATATCTCGAGCATTGTTCTCAATCCAAAACCGGCAATTTTCACTGTGAGATCATTGTTTACGAGCACATTTGAAGGGCCTAATATCCCATGCACAGCACCTTTGCTCTGCGCGTAATCTAAGCCCGCTGCCAACTGTTTGAGCACATTCAGCGTTTGGTCAGGATTAAAGTGCCCCTGTTGTTTAAGTACCTGGCCAAGCGAGGCTCCTTCGACAAAAGCTGTCACGAGGTAAAGAAAATCAGCTTGCTCACCAAGATCATAAATTGAGAGAATATTGGGATGTGTGAGCCCGACGAGAATTGCCCTTTCCTGGGCAAGACGGCTGGTAAACTGGTCGCGTTTATGGACTGATAATTCCCTGGGTAAGTTGAATGTAGTAATCATGACCGTGCGGCCCTGCGAGGGCTGCTGAGCCACATACGCCGCCCCTAACTTGCCACGGCCAAGCAGTCGCTCAATCTGATACTCTCCCAGTTTCCTACCTACAAGCTGATCTACACTTGGCGTTTGCAATTCCTGATCTCCTTTCAGAGTCTATCCTTCTCTGCTCGCTTCTCAGCATGCCTTCATGCGAAAAGGAGCGGTACATCACCCCTTGGTTAACAAGTGGCAGTGTACCCAGAGGATTTGCAAGCCGTCAATGCCGTC
>JBGQJX010000447.1:0-3700 GCA_041499255.1 Ktedonobacteraceae bacterium
AAAGAGTATCTGCCCAGCATGGAGGTAGTTAGGGTCGTTGCCAATCACTTGTGTGTTCGCGTTGTAGATTTCCGGCCATTGGTTGCCATCGCCATAGGCCTGCTGCGCAATGGAGGTGAGCGTGTCTCCAGATTGCACGGTATAGTCTGAACCGGGTGTAGCTTGAGCCATTTGATCCTCCTTATTTGTTCTTGAGATCAGTTTTCGGCTCGGCATCCGAGCAAGTGAATAGGAAATAACGAGAAGAGCACATCCTTTGGGTATGCTTCCGCTGGCCATAGTACCCCGACTATGTGTACTCCCTATTGTTAGGGTATCATCCAGCCAGGTTTTTGTAAAGTTTGGCTCAAATTCAATTCAATGCATACGTGTAGCTATTACTTCCTCATCGCAAGATTTTTTGTAAATATGCGGATAGGGCAGACTGCGGCTGCCCTATCCGCTTTTCAATAGGGATACATGAAACGCTTTCGTAACGTTTGAGAAACGGTTCAAAGAGTACACTGTTACCAGATGAAAGAGAGTACATGCCTATTAGAAGCTTTTTATGCAAAGCATGCATTGTACCAGATCGCAAATTATGAATATGTCTAGCAAATCAATGAAGGACAAACTGATGTTACATAATGCTCAAAATACTTCTCCTTTAGATGCAGATCTACGCATGGTGGCTGAAACGACGACTGAGGCCGAGGACCAACGTACATATCAGCAGGCTATGCAGGTGCTGGATATGCGCTTGCGGGGAGAGCTGGTGCTGCCGATGGCAATCCTGCTCTGATCGTGCATTGCGCAGACGTGACCGACGTCATTGAAGCTGTCAACTTTGCGCGAGAGCAGGGCATGGCTATGTCCGTGCGCAGTGGAGGCCATAGTCTCGCCGGGTATAGCACCAACGATGGTGGAATAGTAATCGACCTTTCGCACATGAAGGCCATCAACATTTACCCAGATTGGCGCAGGGCACGAATAGAATCTGGCCTTACCTGGGGCGAGGTGGCCCAGGCGCTCCAGCCCTATGGCCTGGCTATCACCTCAGGGGACACATCAAAAGTGGGCGTCGGAGGACTGCTCCTGGGTGGTGGAATCGGCTGGATGGTCCGCAAATATGGCATGACCATCGACCGGCTGCGGGCCGTGGAGTTGGTAACCGCCGATGGAAAAGTCGTACGAGCCAGCGACAATGAAAACGCTGAGCTGTTCTGGGGGCTACGCGGCGGCGGCGGCAACTTCGGTATCGCAACCGCATTCGAAGTGGACCTGCACCCGGCTGGGATGATAGTGGGAGGCGCGGTTTTCTATGACGCGGCAGATGCCGAAGACATCCTGCGGGCCTATGCACGCATTGCATCAGCGGCGCCAGATGAACTCACCACGATGGCGATGCTTATGGATGCGCCGCCCGCGCCATTTATTCCGCCAGCAAAGCAGGGGACGCCCGTCGTTGTCATCGCGGTATGCTACACAGGAGACCTGGCTGAAGGCGAGCGTATCGTGGCGCCTCTCCGAACATTGGGAACGCCTATCGCCGACGTTATTGCGCCTATGCCCTATCCAGGCATGTTCGCGCTCACCGAGGCGGCGACGGTTCGCGGGCTACAGCAACATATACGCTCGATGTTCCTGAAGGCGTTGAATGATGACGTCATACACACCATCGTCGAAGAAGCCGCGGCCGTCATGTCTCCCGGAAAGCTGGTGCAGATCCGCATCCTGGGTGGCGCTATGAACCGGGTACCGGCGGACGCGACCGCTTTCGCCCACCGCGACAAACAGGCGTTGGTCTCGGTTATGCAAGAGGGACCAAGATCGGCGGATGACGAGCGCCACTGGGCTCGCACGGAGCAGGTCTGGCAGGCGTTGCGACCCTACGCTTCCGGTGTGTACGTGAACTTCCTGGGTGTCGAGGGTGAGGAGCGGGTCCACGAGGCCTACCCACCAACGACGTATGCACGGCTTGCGGAGCTTAAGAAGCGCTATGATCCGACCAACCTGTTTCACCTCAACCAGAATATTGCGCCTGCTTAAGCTCGATGGGTTATTTTCAAGCACACCTCAGGCTCCGACCGCTATGGAGTCTGAGGTGTTTTATATTCGAAGAAGTGAGATGGGATTGTGAGGGCGCGACGAGAGTTGAGGCAAATTGTGATGACATTGTGCTTTTTGCCGGGTAGTCTGTGTTGCATTTGTGTAAAAGATACGATACAGTCTTCTCTGGAAGAACATGGCGCACAATCGGTGTCGCTATCTACTTTTTTGGAGGTTACAGTACTATGACAACACAACAGAATCCGAGCATTGCACAACTCTTCGATCTTACAGGAAAAGTGGCCATCGTTACTGGTGGAGCGATGGGAATAGGTCAGGGCATCGCTTTGCGACTGGCGGAGGCAGGCGCCGCGGTGATGATCATTGATATCAACCTGGAAGCGGCAAAAGGCACGGTCGATCAGATCAAATCCAAAGGGGGTAAGGCAGAAGCGGTCAAGGCAGATGCTTCAAGCGTCGCCGACGCCAGGCGGACGGCTCAGGAAACAGCGCGAGCCTTCGGGCGGCTGGATATCATTGTCAATAACGCCGGTATCTACCCCTTAGCACCTGCGCTTGAGTTAACCGAGGAAATTTGGGACAGGGTATTGGATATCAACCTAAAGGGCCTCTTCTTTTACTCCCAGGCAGCCGCCCAGGAGATGGTAAACGAAGGTCATGGCGGGAAGATCATCAACATTGCCTCAATCGATGCTCTTCATCCCACCGGTAACCTGGTGCATTACGACGCGTCGAAGGGCGGTGTGGTGATGGTAACAAAAGCGCTGGCGCTGGAATTCGGTCCGCGCAACATCACAGTCAACGCCATCGCCCCTGGCGGCATCCAGACTCCCGGAGCAGGTGGCTCCTCCCTTCCGGATGAGTTTTTGCAGGCCTTCACCGCCAAGATTCCCCTGCGGCGCATGGGCGTTCCAGATGATATCGCCAAGGTTGTTCTCTTCCTCGCCAGTGGGGCTGCGGATTATATGACCGGAAGTTTGGTCGTGGTGGATGGTGGGTTCCTGCAGGCGTAGGAATACACGCGCGAGCCGGTGTGTTAACATCGAGCAGAGTGACCCTCGATAATGAAGTTTAATTTATTCACCTGGATAGTAGGATATCCAGCGGGGGCCGATAAATCGGCGGTGGGCGCGATAAATCGGCCCCTACGGCCAATTTATACGTCTGAGGTGAATGGTTGGGGGGCCGATAAATCGGCCCACGGCTGTCCGGTTGATTTTGTTATAAGTCATAATCGAGGGTCTGCATTTTCATGAAGGAGATACGTATGAGTTCTATTCGTGCTGTCGTTGTTGACCCCTCTGCGCCGGGACGCCTGGTTATCCGTGATTTTGATTATCCCGCTGCCGCGCCTTCTGAGGCGCTTGTACGGGTTAAAGCTATTTCGCTTAATCGTGGTGAAGTTCGTGCGGCATTCAATGCTGAGGCAGGTTTGAGGGCGGGATGGGACGTGGCGGGAATAGTTGAACAGGCGGCGGCGGATGGTTCTGGACCGCGTGCTGGCTCTAGGGTTGTGGGCATGCTTCGCTCGGGCGCCTGGGCGGAGGTGGTAGCAGTACCTACGACTATACTGGCTGAAATACCGGAGACCGTCTCTTTTGCGCAGGCTGCAACCCTGCCAATTGCGGGCTTGACCGCGCTGTGGGCACTC
>JBGQJX010000448.1:0-3683 GCA_041499255.1 Ktedonobacteraceae bacterium
GGATGTAGAGCCCGGTCATGATGGTTTTGCCCGCGCCTGTGTCATCAGCCAGTAAGAAGCACAGGCGCGTCTGCTTGAGCATATAATCGTACACTGCAATGCGCTGATGCGGCAGCGGGTCGATGAGCGAAATTTCTGCTGCAAAGGTGGGATTGAAGAGGTGACCGTAGGTGAGGCGCTCACCCTCCACTACCGTGCGCACTACCTCCGGGTCGGCGGAGAAATCGAGAAAGCCAGTCGTTTTAGACCCCAAGGCATATATCGCGTCGGCTTCGCGCACATGCCGCGCACCAACGGACCACGGGTGAAAGGCCTGAATGCCCTCGGTTTCGGCGAGGATGATCAGTTGCCAGTAGCGTGCCGCAGGTTGTATCTGCCCACGCTCCCACTGCTGCAGCAAAGGAATGGAAACGTCGATGAGGTCAGCGAATTGCTGCTGGGAAAGCCCCAGCCGCTGGCGCAACTGCCGGATGCGGCCCGCATAATCGTGGGGTAGTGAATAGCTCTCCTTGATGATATCCAAAGACGCACTCCTACTAGCAGCACAAAAGGAACCACGTGGGTTCGATTATAGCGGGTTGGGGGAAGCTGGTCAATAAGAACTGATAAGTTTCCAGGGCTTTTCGAACTATGGGGGCAATACTCCCGTACCAGTGGTTTGCTCCCAGCGCATCTCTAATGCAGCCAGATAGTCGAGTGGTCGATGGCGAAAACGGAAACGGTTGAGCTGCTCTATGTGGCATTGGCGTGTCTCTTGCCGGACGAGTCGCCACGATGAAGGAGTCACCTGCCGTAAACGAGCGTGCAGTTGAGCCTCGCCATCAGGTTGCTGCAGCCACCATTCTTGATAGGCGACACACCGCCCATACCGCAAGAGATAGTTGTTCCAGTTTTTGCGACCACTGATGCGACGGTAATGCATTTTGATAGCACGAATCGTGCGTTCCAGCTCATTGTTGGTGCGAGGAAATCCTTCGATATCGTAACATTGAACCAGTCCTGGCCTCAAATGTGTGAAGACCTTCAAGAGATGCCCTAAGCGGCATTGCTCGTCTTCTGTTCGTTCTTCTGCTTCGACAAAGCGAGAGAGGCGCTCCAAGTATGCGTCGAACCGCCTGCCGACTTCTGCATTCCTGATCTCTTCTGCTTGACTGGCCCATGATCCATCAAAAATGTGTTCCGCTTCCAACACCCATTCACGCATGCTCGCAATCTGCGCAAGGAGATCTTTTTTCTCCTCATGCAAGCTCACAATGGTTTTGAGACGCCTGAGGCGCTTCTCGCACGTTTGGTTTACAGCGCCCCCCCTTTTTCGAGCTTCTCCAGGCTCGCCTGAATCTTGGTCAAAGCTTCCTGCATGGCCAGCCCTCCATAGTGGAAAGGAGCTTGGCTCTCCAGATTTAAGGCTCCTTCCACCGTTGCAGCATACTCCTCAAGGATCTCCAATTGCTTGATTTCTGGCTCTTGCTCTTCTTTGCTCTCTTCAGCTTCCCGCAGACGTGTATGCAGATTGTGACGATAGGCGTGCGTTCTTTCCTGCATGCTGATGCGCATATCGGTCTTTACCCGATGATCGGCATTGTAAATCAGTCGCCCGGCCTCACGAATGGCGTGAAATTGGCAAATTTGATGGGGGACACCAGGCCATAATTCAGTAACGGCTTGTAATTCGGTTGGTTGGGCATCGCTGATGACCCCGATCACTGGTACCTCCAGTGCAACCACCGGCGCCAGAAGCTGTTTCAAGCGTTCTTTCGTACTCTCCGTGACATTTTCTGCATTGAGGATCCTTCCCGTCAAGACATCACGGATCAGATAGATCGTTTCATTGCCCTTATCTGGCTGAATGCCATCAATCGAGAGTACGATCCCTGTATTTTTTCGGACGTGCTCTTTCCAGCCTTCATCATGGGTGACTTCGGTCCCTGCACGCAACAACGCGGTGTAGGCTTCAAACAGAAACAAGATTTCTCTACGTGAGATCGTTTGTGCGAGCGGCGCTAGCTGCTCCGACAAGGACTGGTGAATCTCATCGACGGTTTGGTGCTCGCTCAATCGCCGCTGTCCTACGAACAGGACAATATCCAATCCAAAGGTAAACCCAGCTAAAGCCAATGCATCTGCCTCTGCACTTCGATAGAGTGTGTTTCGTCCTGCACAGTCTGGCTGTGGACATCGATACCCACAATGCACGAGTCGAATGGTTTGCTTCAGGGTAATGATCATTCGATCGGAAATCGTGACACACCGTTGCAGCTTGCTTTGACACTCCAGACAATGGGTGAGTTCTGGACGCATGATACGCTTGACGGCTTGAGGGTATCTCTTCTGTTTGCGCATTGGCTTCCCTTGCTCTTTCTCTTTGCTACTGTTCCTCCTTGTATTTTACCATCTATGGCTGTACGGACGTATTGCCCCCACGGTTTGTAATGCCCTGTACAAGACTGAAATCAAAACTTCCTAACTCTTTCATGAGAGGAAATTTCGCATTGAGAATGGCGCGTTCAATCCGGTTGGCTTCCCGTTGTTCTGCCTCAGCCTGGCAGAGCGCGAGCAAATACCGCTCGTAGGAAAGGTTGGTACGTGTTGCATCTTGGGCAAACGTTTGGTAGTTCTGTGCAAAGGTCGAGAGCCTGAGTTGCCGGAGATAATTCTCAAGGAGGGCCTGGTGCTGCATCTTCTTTCTCCTCTACCAGTTATATTTCAGCAATCGTTCATAGCGTGAGAGGTCAACCGGCTGATTGCCCACTTTATCTAAGTCAGGCCGGTCTGAGAGGTCGAGGCTTGTTGTCGGTTCTTTCACATCGGTTAGTTGTCGCAAACAATGCAACACGCCGTCAAGGTGCACACAGCCGTAAGCAAGTGCCTGTTCAATAGCTTGTTCCAGAAGTTCAGCAGGATAGTCTTTATGCAGATGTAAAATGCGCACAAACTCCTGGATGCCTCGTCCTTCCGGCCATTTCTCCTTGAGGTGGGAAAGCATCCGGTGGTAGGACAAAGGCCAGTCCTTTTTCCATCGTCTGAGAGGTTTTACATAGTCAAATGCGCCAGGCCGTTGTTCAAGAAGTGGCAGGTAGTGAAGCGGATCAAAAATATCCTGTTCTTTCTCATAGCTTCGGGGATGACGGGCAATGAGGTCTGCTTTATCAAAGATGTCAACATGGAATGGATACGCCTTGAGGATGACTTCCCGTCTGGCACGGTTCACCGGAATGGAGTAGCGGTTGGTTTCATAGGTTGCTTGGCTGTAGGGAGTTAAGCACACCGTGACCGTATCGCAGCACTCGTATTCAAACGCCGGAAGCGGCAGGAGATAGGGTTTTTCCTGTTCCCAGGCTTCTCCAATCGTCATAGATTGGCGGCTGACGCGCCTGGTATCATCCTGTCGGCACAATTCTAACACGAGCGTATTGAGGTCTGCAAACGTTGCAGCTTCCCGAATGGGAACCAGGTAGTTTCTGCGTCCAAACCCTTAAGGTTATGTAGACACTTGGTGGAGCCAATGTGTGCTATATCAACCTGTGTTATGTAGACAAATCGCTGATTTGTCTACATAACACACCGCTTTCGACCTGACCTTTCTCCCAACCAGCAGCAAGAGTACAGAAATGAGACTCAAACAGATAATGGGAGCGAAATGTCACAAACGTTTTGTTTTCCGTTCGTTTCCTGCCTTTCTCCCC